>USSI01000160.1 GCA_900557315.1 uncultured Butyricicoccus sp.
TTGTTCGCAAGAACGGCGACAAAATCAATGTTGACAGCCTGCTTAACTCAGGCACGCGCATTGATGACGTGGTGACCTTTGTCATTGGTGCGGTGGATGAGGACGAGACACGAACCGACGCACTGATGGTTGCAACCATGGATACCAACAAGAAGACCATCAGCGTCATGAACATCCCGCGCGATACCATGTGCAACAACAGCGCCACCGGCGCGAGCCGCAAGATCAACGCGGCGTATGCCATGGGCGGCATTGAGCAGACCAAGCGCGAAATTGAGCGCCTGATGGGATTCCGGCCGGACTATTACGTGATCGTCAATTTTGACGGCATTGCGGCGATTGTGGATGCGATCGGCGGCGTGGACTATGAGATCCCGTTCCGGATGCAGTATGACGACCCCTCGCAGAACCTGCACATCGACCTGAATGCCGGCATGCAGAACCTCAACGGCGAGCAGGTAGTCCAGTTCCTGCGCTGGCGCCATAACAATGACTATTCGGTGCAGTACCCGAACGGCGACGAGGGCCGCGTGGCAACCCAGCAGGCCTTCCTTAAGGAGCTGGCGAGCCAGGTATTCACGATCTCGAACATCACCAATATCCCGAAGATCGCGGATGCGGTGTTCAAAAATGTCAAGACCGACCTGACTGCGGGCAATCTGCTCTGGATGGGCATGCAGGCGCTGCAGATCAATAACGACAATATCAAGTTCTTCACTCTGCCGGGTTACGGCGCAATGAGCACGGCTGGTTCTTCGACCGCGTTCTCGTTCTTCTTCCCGTATTATCAGGAGACGCTCGATCTGGTCAACCAGTATTTCAACCCCTATGAAGAGGATATTACCACGCTCGATATGGTGAGCGGGCCGGAAAGCTACTCGGGCGGCAGCGTGGATTACAGTTCGGACCCGGACGACAACTATGTCTGGGGCGATACCGGCGGAGATTATACCGAGCCGGACACCGGCTATGAGGAGCCGTCCGGCGGCTATGAAGAGCCTTCTGGCGGCGGCAGTGAGACCGGCGGTGGAGAAACCACGGGCGGCGGCGAGACCACGGGCGGCGATACCGGCGGCAGCACGACTGACCCGGGCGCGGGCGGCGGTGATACCGGCGGCGGTACGACTGACCCGGGCACGGGCGGCGGCGATACCGGCGGCACGACAGACCCAGGCACGGGCGGCGGCGAGATCACGGGCGGCGACACCGGCGGCGGAGAGGCCGCGGGCGGCGGCGATGCATCCGCTGCGGTTGACCCGGAAGCATAAGGATGTAGGAAAAGGAGTATGTGAATTTTGACTGCAAAAGAGACAGTAAAGGCGATCTGCGAAGCGCTGCTCGAAAAGAAGGGCCTGGATATTCAGGTGCTGCAGGTGGAGCGCCTGACCGAGCTGACCGAATATTTCGTAATCTGTTCTGCGACCTCGACCACGCAGGTCAAGTCGCTGGCCGACAATGTTGAATGGCGGCTGAAATACGACCATGAAACCGTGGTGCACCATACCGAGGGGTATGAGTCCGCGCAGTGGATGCTGCTGGACTACGGCTGCGTTGTGCTGCATGTGTTCATGCCCGAAGCGCGCAAGTTCTACAACCTGGAGAACCTGTGGAAGGACGGCACGCCCGTCCCGCTGGCAGACCTCGGCATCGAAGAATAATAACGGGATGCGGCGGACGCAAAAAGCGTGTCCGCCGCGTTGCCGCGCCTGAAATAAATCATTCACTTTAGGGGGAAATTCCGTTGAAGTACGATCATAAGCAAGTGGAAAAGAAGTGGCAGGACATCTGGGACGAAGCGCACTGCTTTGAAGCGGAGAACGGCAGCGACAAGGAGAAATTCTATGCGCTTGTTGAGTTCCCGTATCCGTCCGGCCAGGGCCTGCACGTCGGCCACCCGCGCTCTTATACCGCGCTTGACATCGTGGCGCGCAAAAAGCGTATGCAGGGCTACAACGTTCTTTACCCGATGGGCTGGGACGCGTTCGGCCTGCCGACCGAGAACTATGCCATCAAGAACCACGTCCATCCGGCCGAGGTCACCAAGAAGAACATCGCGCGCTTTAAGAGCCAGCTCAAGGCGCTCGGCCTGTCGTTCGACTGGTCGCGCGAGATCAATACCACTGACCCGAACTACTACAAGTGGACGCAGTGGATTTTCCTCCAGCTGTTCAAGAAGGGCTTGGCGTACAAGAAGGAGATGAACGTCAACTGGTGCACCTCCTGTAAGTGCGTGCTGGCGAATGAGGAGGTTGTCGGCGGCGTGTGCGAGCGCTGCGGCAGCGAAGTTGTGCACAAGACTAAGAGCCAGTGGATGCTCGCGATCACCAAGTACGCGCAGCGCCTGATTGACGATCTGGATGATGTGGACTACATCGAGCGCGTCAAGGTGCAGCAGAAGAACTGGATCGGCCGCTCGACCGGCGCGGAGGTGGACTTCAAGACCACCGAGGGCGACACCCTGACGGTGTACACCACCCGTCCGGACACGCTGTTCGGCGCGACCTACATGGTTATCTCGCCCGAGCACCCGGCGGTCGAAACGTGGGCGGACAAGCTTGCCAATATCGACGCGGTGCGCGCGTACCGTGAGGAAGCGGCACGCAAGTCCGACTTTGAGCGCACCGAGCTGAACAAGGACAAGACTGGCGTAAGGCTCGACGGCGTCTGCGCGATCAACCCGGTCAACGGCAAGCAGATCCCGATCTTTGTCTCGGACTACGTCCTGATGGGCTACGGCACGGGCGCGATCATGGCCGTTCCGGCGCATGACGACCGTGACTGGGAATTCGCCAAGAAGTTCGGCTGCGAGATCATCGAGGTCGTTGCGGGCGGAGAGGACGTGCAGAAAGCGGCCTTTACCGCCAAGGACGAGACCGGCATCCTGGTCAACTCGGATTTCCTCGACGGCAAGACGGTCAAGGACGCCATCCCGGCCATGATCGCCTGGCTCGAGGAAAAGGGCATCGGCCACGCCAAGGTGCAGTACAAGCTGCGCGACTGGGTGTTCTCCCGCCAGCGCTACTGGGGCGAACCGATCCCGATCGTACAGTGCGAGAAGTGCGGCTGGGTGCCGCTGCCGGAAGACCAGCTGCCGCTGACCCTGCCGGATGTGGAAAGCTACGAGCCGACCGAAACCGGCGAATCCCCGCTCGCCAAGATCACCGACTGGGTGAATACCACCTGCCCGTGCTGCGGCGGCCCGGCGCGGCGCGAGACCGATACCATGCCCCAGTGGGCAGGTTCGTCCTGGTACTTCCTGCGCTATATGGACCCGCATAACGACAAGGTGCTGGCCTCCAGGGAGGCACTGGATTACTGGTCGCCGGTTGACTGGTACAACGGCGGCATGGAGCACACCACGCTCCACCTGCTGTACAGCCGTTTCTGGCACAAGTTCCTGTATGATCTCGGCGTGGTGCCGACCAAGGAGCCGTACGCCAAGCGCACCAGCCACGGCATGATCCTCGGCGAGAACGGCGAGAAGATGTCCAAGAGCCGCGGCAACGTCGTCAACCCGGACGAGATCGTCGACACCTACGGCGCGGACACCATGCGCCTGTACGAAATGTTCATCGGCGACTTCGAGAAGGCCGCACCGTGGAGCCCGAAGTCCATCAAGGGCTGCCGCCGTTTCCTCGAGCGCGTGTGGGCGCTGGCGGAAAAGGTGCAGGACGGCGATGCGTACTCCAAGGAGCACGAGGTGCTCATGCACCGCACGATCAAGAAGGTCGGCGAGGATGCGGACAATCTCAAGGCTAACACTGCGATCGCAGCGCTCATGACCATGCTCAACGAGTTCTACGACAAGGGCGTAAACCGCGCCGAGTATATGGCCTTCCTGACGCTGCTGAACCCCTTTGCGCCGCACATCACTGAGGAGCTGTGGCAGCAGATGGGCGGCGTGGGCCTGCTGTCCGTCGCGCCGTGGCCGGTTTACGACGAGGCCAAGACGGTCGAGGATACGGTCGAGGTGGCGGTGCAGGTGAACGGCAAACTCAAGTGCACCATCAAGCTGCCGGTGGACTGCGACAAGCAGCTGGCCATCGACACCGCGCTTGCGGAAGAAAAGGTACAGAACGCGGTCGAGGGCAAACAGATGGTCAAGCAGATCGTTGTACCTGGTAAAATTGTCAATCTGGTCGTTCGTTGAACTTTGTAGTTGACACGGACAGTAAAAACAGATATAATATTCTTACGGTTTTTTGTGCCGCGGTACAGGGAACCGTGCAAAGTGTTCTCCCATAGGGGAACGCGCGGAGGGAGGGAAAACTGTGTCGGAGATCCGCATCAAGGAAAATGAGTCTATTGACAGCGCGCTGCGCCGTTTCAAGCGTTCGTGCGCCAAGGCGGGTACGCTTTCCGAGCTCCGCAAGCGTGAGCAT
>USSI01000161.1 GCA_900557315.1 uncultured Butyricicoccus sp.
CTTGCCGGCTGCACGCTGTCAACCGATATGTACACCACAGCCGCCCGCCTCGACGGCAGCTGGCAGGTCACCTTCCGGCTGGAAGGCAAATAACCCGGATACAACAAAAAGGCTTCGGAACACAAGGTCCCGAAGCCTTTTCCTGTTTTTGCAGCAGATTAGTCCTGATGCTCCTCGATATACTTGACGATATCGCCGATGGTGCTCATCTGGGTCGCTTCCTCGTCGGAAATCGTGACGCCGAAGTTCTCCTCGAGGTCCATCATCAGCTCAACAACGTCCAGCGAGTCCGCGTTCAGGTCTTCCTTGACCTTGGTGTCCATGGTCATGGTGGAAGCGTCCGCGTCGAACTTGTCGGCCAGGATCTCACATACCTTTTCAAACATGGGAATTACACTCCTTCGTTTTCATCTTGATTTATTTGTCTGAAAACTCCGATCTTGCGGAATTTTTCATACCGTTTTTGCAGCAGGATATCAATATCCTGTTCCGCCGCCAGCTCCCCGAGGCAGTCGCGCAGCGCGCGGCCCACATTGCGGATCAGCTGCGTATTACTCTGCCCTTCGGAAATGATGCCCTCGATCATGCCGAACTCATACAGGTCCTGCGCGGTCAGGCGCAGCGCCTCTGCGGCCTCGCCCTCGCGCTTGGGGTCCTTCCACAGGATGGACGCGCACGCACGCGGCGAGACGACCGAATAAATCGCATTTTCCAGCATGAGCACGCGGTCCGCCACAGCCAGCGCCAGCGCGCCGCCCGAGCCGCCCTCGCCCGTGACGATCGAAATGACCGGGGTCTTGAGCTCGATAAACTCGTACAGGCAGCGGGCAATGGCCTCGCCCTGTCCGCGCTCCTCCGCGCCCGCGCCCGGGTATGCGCCCGAGGTGTCCACGAAGTTGATGACCGGGCGGTGGAATTTCTCCGCCTGGTGCGCGAGGCGCAGAGCCTTGCGGTAGCCTTCCGGGTTCGCCATGCCGAAGTTGGCGTCCATGTTCTGCTCAATGGTGCGGCCCTTGCGGTGCCCGATCACGGTCACCGGGATGCCGTTGAAATAACCGATACCGGCCATGATCGCGTGGTCATCCGCGAAATAGCGGTCGCCATGCAGCTCCACGAAGTCGTCAAACAGCTCATTGATGTAATCGCTCAGCATGGGGCGCTTGGTATCGTGGATAATGCGCATTTTTTCACTTGCGGTTTTGTTAGCCATGACGACGCACCTGCCATTTCTTTGCCTTGGGGCCGCAGTGGAGCTTGAGAATGGTCTCCAGCGTTTCCCGCAGTTGATTGCGCGGAACTATTTTATCACAGAAGCCGTGCGATAGCAAGAACTCCGAGGACTGAAAATCGTCCGGCAGGGTCTGGCCGATCGTGCCTTCGATGACGCGGCGTCCCGCAAAGCCGATGGTCGTACGCGGCTCGGCGAGGATGATGTCGCCCAGCATGGCGAACGAGGCGGTCACGCCGCCGGTTGTCGGGTCGGTCAGCACGGTGATATAGAGCAGCCCCGCGTCCGAATGCCGCCTTGCCGCGGCGGACACTTTCGCCATCTGCAGCAGGGAGAACATCCCCTCCTGCATACGCGCGCCGCCCGAGCAGGTGAAGATCACCACGGGCAGGCTTTTCTCGGTCGCATATTCGAACAGGCGGGTCAGTTTTTCGCCCACGACCGAGCCCATGGAGGCCATCATGAAATGACTGTCCATCACGCCGATACAGGTTTCCACACCGCCGATTTTGCACACGCCGGTCTTGACCGCGTCCGACATGCCGACTTTTTCCGCCAGCTCCGCGGTCTTGTCCGCGTAGCCCGGGAAGTTGATCGGGTCGGCCGGGGCCAAATTGCCGAACAGCTCCTCAAAGCTGTCCTTATCCGCGATCTGGCGGATGCGCGTGCGCGCGAGCAGGCGCCCGTAACGGCCGCAGTGCGGGCAGACGTACAGGTTTTTGCCATATACATAGGCTTTGAGCTCTGCGCCGCAGCCCTTACATTTGACCACCTTGACGGTGTCATCCTCCTGCGGCTTCATCTCCATGGAGGTCTCTCTGGTTTTCTGGAAAAGGTCGATCAGTCCCATACTCTTCCCCTCTCTTATCGGTCAAAATCGCCGTTGGCGATGGAATTGACATTGAAATCCGCATCCTCAAAGGCCTTGGAACAGAGGATGTGCATCTGGTAATCCGTGCCGGTGACCACGCCTTCAAACAGGGTCTCTGCCAGCGCGCGGCGCATACGGTCGATGGCCTGCTTACGGTCCGCGCCGTACACGATCAGCTTGCCGATCATGGAATCATAGTACGGGGGGATGGTGTAGCCCTGATAGGCTGCGGAATCCACGCGCACACCGGGTCCGCCCGGCAGATGCAGGGATTTGAGCGTGCCCGGGCAGGGGGCAAAATTACGCGCCGGGTCCTCCGCGTTGATGCGGCACTCGATCGCGTGCCCGCGCAGAGAAAGGTCTTCCTGCTTGAAAGAGAGCGTCTCGCCCGCCGCGATGCGGATCTGCTCGCATACCAGGTCCACGCCCGTCACCTGTTCGGTGACCGGATGCTCCACCTGGATGCGCGTGTTCATCTCGCAGAAATAGAAGTTGCGGTCGCTGTCAACCAGGAATTCGATCGTGCCTGCGTTGCGGTAGCCCACGCGCTTGGCCAGGCTGACCGCGGCCTGCGTCATCTTTTCACGCAGTTCCGGGGTGACAAACGCGGACGGCGACTCCTCGATGAGCTTCTGATGGCGGCGCTGCACCGAGCATTCACGCTCGAACAGGTGCACCACATTGCCGTAATGGTCGCCGAGAATCTGCACTTCGATATGGCGCGGGTTTTCGATGTATTTTTCCATGTAAAGCCGGCCGTCGCCGAAGTTGGCAACCGCCTCAGCCGCCGCGCTGTCATAGGCCTCTTTCAGGTCCTTGACGCTGCGCGCCACGCGGATGCCCTTGCCGCCGCCGCCGGACGCCGCCTTGAGCATGACCGGGTAGCCGATGCGCTCGGCTTCGCTGATCGCCTCGTCAAAGTCGCGCAGCGGGCCGTCCGTGCCCAGCGCGACCGGCACGCCTGCGGCGATCGCGTTGCGCTTTGCCTCGGACTTGTCGCCCATCAGGCGGATGGTCGCGGCGGTCGGGCCGATAAAGGCCAGGCCGGCCTGGGTGGTCTGCTCGGCAAAATCCGGGTTTTCGGACAAAAAGCCGAAGCCCGGATGGATCGCCTGACATCCCGACGCCAGTGCCGCCGAGATAATATTGTTCATATTCAGATAGCTGTCCGCCGCGCGCGCCGGGCCGATGCAAACGGCTTCGTCCGCAATTTGTGCGTGCAGCGCCTCGCGGTCGGCCTCGGAATACACGGCGACCGCGATCACGCCCAGATCGCGGCAAGCCTGTATGATGCGCACCGCGATTTCGCCGCGGTTCGCAATGAGTACCTTTTGAAACATACGTTCTCCTGCCTCAGTCCATGATGACCATGCACTTGATCTCCGCCTCGGCCGCCTTCTGGTCGCCCACCCAGGCGATGCCCTCGGCCACCGCCATCGGGCCGCGGCGCTTGGTAAACTTCACTTCCAGGCGGAGCGTGTCGCCCGGCTTTGCCATCGCGCGGAACTTGGCCTTGTCGATGCCCGTGTACACCGCAGTCTTGCCGCGGAATTCCGGCATGGACAGCAGCGCTACGCCGCCGACCTGCGCGAGCGCCTCCAGGCGGAACACAGCGGGCATAATCGGGTTGCCCGGGAAGTGGCCCTGGAAGAAGAACTCGTCCCCGGTCAGATGCAGCGTGCCGACCACATGCTCCTCGTCCATTTCGAGGACCTCGTCCACCAGCAGCATGGGCGGGCGGTGCGGAAGGATCTCCATGATCTGTTCTTTATTCAGCATATATCTTATACCTCTTTCCTGTCAAGCACAAGGGGTTTTGCAAAATACCGGTAAAAACGCGCTTTTTTTATGCAACCTGACGCAAACCATCCCCGCGCACGGCACAGCATATAACAGAAAATTGCCGCACCGCGGCAATTTTGATAAAAAGTCAGGACATATGCCTGACTTTTTATACCTCGACTCAGCCGCCTTGGGCGGCGTTCACCAGTGACCGATGTCACTGGTGAGGGGGAATCTAAAGGGGGGACGGGATCCCCTCTTTAAGAACTAGAACTGTTCCAGGAATCGCACGTCGTTCTCAAAGATCAGCCGCAGGTCGGCGATCTTGAACCGCCGCATGGCGGTGCGCTCCAGGCCGATGCCGAAGGCCCAGCCGGAGTATACCTCCGGGTCGATGCCGGACATCTTCAGCACCTTGGGGTGGATCATGCCGGCGCCCAGCAGCTCGATCCAGCCCTCGCCCTTGCAGGTGGGGCAGCCCACGCCGCCGCACTTGT
>USSI01000162.1 GCA_900557315.1 uncultured Butyricicoccus sp.
CGTCAGGTCCTCGCCGTCCGCGCGGTTGCCGGTAATCAGGCACGCGACGCGGTATGCGTCATTTTTATACCGCTCATACAGTCCGTCGAACGCCAGCATATCGCCGCGCTGCAGCCGCCGGACCAGTTCTTCATCCGTCATGGGTAAATCTCCTTTGTGTTTTTCGGTGCTCCCGTATATAAGAGCACCGGGGCCGGGTTTCGGTTCATTATTATTTAAAAAATTTTTTACCGCCTGTCTGGGGCGCACCTGACAATAAGAGCCACCCCCGGCGCGTTTGGTTCACGGGATTTCCAAAAAATTTCCCCGCGCCCTGCCCCTATTACTATACCCCATCTTTCCGGGCACCGGAAGCCTTTGCGGCGCTGTAAAAGAAAACACCCCTCGGCTTCTGATTCCAAGGGGTGCTGACCTGTGATTTATCCAATTTTGGGGAACAGTTCCTGGTCGATCACCGCGTCCAGCGTCATGCCCGCATAGGCGATCTGCGCCAGACCGTCGATGAACCGGCTGACCGCCGCGAGCAGCACGGAAATATTGTCCGCTACAAAGGTGATGTTTTTCTCGAGATCGAGCGAGCCGTCAATCAGGGTGTTGTGCTTGAGGTAAATCTGCCCCGCCTGCTCGAAGAATCCGAACGCGCCGAGCGCGCAGAAGTCGTTGCAGTAGCTGCACGCTTTGCGCAGCTGGTTTTTGTGCATATCCGGCGCCCCCTGGAACAGGGTCACAAAAAACTGCAAGAGTCCCATGTCCTCGCCCGGCAGCTGCATGGGGATGAAACAGCACTCGATCACCACATCCTTGGCGACCTTGCCCTGCCGCATGGCTTCACAGCGCAGCAGCGTGGGCGCGCCTTCCTTGGTCATGACCTCGGCGCGGAAGCCGTTCTGGTTGAGCACGTCAGCCATGCAGCCCAAAATCTGATTCTGTTTCTCTGCCTTCATCCTTATTTCACTCCAATATCCGTGCGGTAATGCGCCTTGTCAAAGTGGATTTTGTGCACATCCGCATACGCCCTGCGGATGGCCTCGTCCAGCGTCGGCGCAGTCGCGGTCACGCCGAGCACGCGGCCGCCGCTCGTGACGAACTTTCCATCCTTGACCGCCGTGCCTGCATGGAACACGAACGAGTCGGTCACATTGTCCAGGCCGGTGATATCCTTGCCCTTTTCGTAGGCCTTGGGGTAGCCGCCGGACGCCATGCATACGCAGCACGCGGCGTTATCCGCCCAGCTGATCTCGATCTCGTCCAGCTTTTCGTCGATGACTGCGTTGAAGATGTCATACAGGTCGGTCTCCAGACGGGAGAGCACGGCCTGCGTCTCCGGGTCACCGAAGCGCGCATTGTATTCGATCACGCGCGGGCCCTTGGGGGTCAGCATCAGGCCGAAATACAGCACGCCCTTGAACGGGCGGCCCTCCGCTGCCATCGCTGCGACCGTGGGTTTAAAGATGGTCTCCATGCAGGTCTGCGCTACGTCCTCGGTATAGAAACGGGAGGGCGAGAACGCGCCCATACCGCCGGTGTTCGGGCCTTCGTCGTGGTCATAAGCGCGCTTGTGATCCTGCGCCGAGGGCATGGTTTTGAGGTGCTTGCCGTCCACAAACGCCAGCACAGACACCTCAGGGCCGGTCAGGTATTCTTCAATGACCACGCGCGCGCCCGCGCCGCCGAAAGCGCCGCCGTCGATCGCGTCCTTGACTGCGGCAATGGCCTCGTCCTCGGTCATCGCAACGGTTACGCCCTTGCCGAGCGCCAGGCCGTCCGCCTTGACGACGATCGGCGCGCCCTGCTGCTTGATGTAGTCGATCGCCGCCGCAGAGTCCTCAAACACCGCATAGGACGCGGTCGGGATGTTATATTTTTTCATCAGTTCCTTGGCGAACGACTTGGAGCCTTCGATGATGGCGGCATTTTTGCGCGGCCCGAACGCGCGGATGCCCGCATCCTCAAGCGCGTCCACCATGCCGAGCGCCAGCGGGTCGTCCGGCGCGACCATCACAAGGTCGGGCTTGTGCTCTTTGGCAAAGGCCACCACGCCGTCGATGTCCGTGGCCTTGATGTCCACGCACTCGGCTTCCTGCGCAATGCCGCCGTTGCCCGGCGCGCACCAGATATGGTCCACCTTGGGGCTTTTCTTCAATGTATGGACGATGGCGTGCTCGCGGCCGCCGCCGCCGATTACCAGAACCTTCATGTATTCTCTACCTCCAAACGGATATATTCCTTTTGCGCGCGGAACGCATCCAGCAGCAGCGCAATGCAGCCGAGCGGCTGCAAAACAGCGGTCAGCTGCGCCACCTGTTCGAGCAGCGCCTCATTCAGCCCCATCACTGCGGACAGGATGGGCAGGATGCAGCCCACGCTCCAAACCGCGAGCAGTATCCACTCAAGGGCTGCGCGCTTCCCTGCCGCACGCATCACGGCGCCGAACGCGCAGAACAGCAGGCAGCCCATGATCCACTGCACCGCGTCGCCCACATAGGACAGGGCAATCGGGACCAGCCCCGGGCCAAGCACCGGCGTACCGCCGAGGATGGTCAGCAGGATCATCCCGTCCGCCGCGATAGACGCGCGGAAATACCAGCGCGAAGCCTCCTGCAGCAGGAGTGCGCCGCCGGAAAACAGGCCGTATGCCACGACCTGCAGCATCCAGTTAGCCGGCTGCACGAGCATGAGCACCGCGCCGCCCGCGATCAGGAGGGATGCATAATAGCCTTTCATCATACTCATGTACCTCCCTCCTCTGCCAGCAAACGCCGCGCGCGCCACAGATAGCGCACCATCCAGATATACGAAACCACCGCCGCGATCAGCGCGATGATCTCAAGCGCCAGCTGCACAGTGAACAGGGGCGTATAGCTCCCCTGCTGGGCGGAAAGCGCAGCCTGCCCCTGGAAAAGGGGCAAAAAGCCCAGCATGGACGCGCCGCGCTGGAGCAGCGTTGCATACGCCCACACCCGGCCGAGGCGGCGCGCACGGTTCGGGATGTCTGCCGCACACATTTCCCGGTCGAGCCCGTTTTGCAGCGGCAGATAAAGCAGCAAAAACAGCAGGTTGACCGCGATATCTCCCGCCCAGCCGGTATCCATGCCGCTGCATTGCACCAGCGCGAGCACCGCGCCCGCGGCGGCAGCCGCAAGCGGCAGCCAACTGCGCAGGCGGTACGCTGCATAGGCGTTCATCAGCCAGCAGAGCAGCATAAGCGCCATGCCGGGCAGCCGTCCCACGATATCCACACATACCGCCGCTGCAAGCTGCACGGCGAATGCCGCAAGTGTCCATGTGGCCGCGGAGGCCGCATTTTTCTGCATCAATGGTGGAACAGGCGCATACCGGTAAACGCCATGACAATGCCGTACTTGTTCGCGGTTTCGATGACATTGTCGTCACGGATCGAGCCGCCCGGCTGCACGATATACTGCACGCCCGACTTGCGCGCGCGCTCGACGTTGTCACCGAACGGGAAGAACGCGTCCGAACCGACGGTCACGCCGCTGTTCTGCGCAATCCAGGCCTTTTTCTCCTCCGCGGTCAGCACCTCGGGTTTGACCTTGAAAGTGTTCTGCCACACGCCGTCCGCGAGCACGTCCTCGTACTCGTCCGAGAGATATACGTCGATCGCGTTGTCGCGGTCGGGGCGGCGGATGCCGTCCACAAACTGCAGGCCGAGCACCTTGGGATGCTGGCGCAGGAACCAGTTGTCCGCCTTATTGCCCGCGAGGCGTGTGCAGTGGATGCGGCTCTGCTGGCCCGCGCCTACGCCGATGGTCATGCCGTCCTTGACGTAGCAGACCGAGTTGGACTGCGTGTACTTGAGCGTGATGAGCGACAGGATCATGTCGTGCTTGGCCGACTCCGGCAGTTCCTTGTTGTCGGTGACGATGTTGTTCAGCAGGCTTTCGTTGATCTCATAGTCATTGTAGCCCTGCTCAAAGCGGATGCCGAAGATATCGCGCTGCTCGATCGGCTTCGGCTCATAGCCCGGGTCGATCTGGACGACGTTATAGCCGCCCTTGCGCTTGGTTTTGAGGATTTCGAGCGCCTCGTCCGTGTAGCCCGGGGCGATAATGCCGTCCGACACTTCGTGCGCGAGGTAGCTTGCGGTATCCGCGTCGCACACGTCGGACAGCGCCGCCCAGTCGCCGTAGGAGCACAGGCGATCCGCGCCGCGCGCGCGGATGTAAGCGCACGCGATGGGCGACAGCTCATGGTCGGCTTCGACGAAGTACATCTGCTTCTCGATATCGGTCAGCGGCTTGCCGAGCGCCGCACCCGCGGGGGATACGTGCTTGAACGAGGCCGCGGCCGGCATGCCGGTCGCCTTTTTGAGCGCTTTGACCAGCTGCCAGG
>USSI01000163.1 GCA_900557315.1 uncultured Butyricicoccus sp.
GGCTGGTGTCGCGCACAAGCTGCATCGCGCCAGACGGCAGCCCCGCCGCACAGGCGGCCTCCGCCATACAGTCCAGAATAGCGGTATTGCTGTGAATGGCCTCCTTGCCGCCGCGCAGGATGCAGGCCGAACCGGCTTTGAAGCACAGCGCCGCCGCGTCCACCGTGACGTTGGGGCGCGCTTCATAGATGATGCCGATCACGCCCATGGGCACGCGCTTTTCGCCGATGTTCAGGCCGTTCGGCGTTTTGCGCATCCAGAGCACCTCGCCGATCGGGTCGGGCAGAGCGGCCACCTGCCGACAGCCTTCTGCAATGCCGGCGATGCGCTTGTTGTCGAGCGTCAGGCGGTCGATCAGCCCTTCGTTCAGGCCGCTTGCGCGCCCGTTTTCGATGTCAATCTGATTGGCGGCGATGATCTCATCCGCGTGCGCGAGCAGCGCATCCGCGATGGCGAGCAGGCCGCGGTTTTTGTCGTTTGTGCCGAGGGCTGCAACCGCGTGCTTGACGCGGCGCGCATCTTCGGCGATTTCCATCAGTTGCCGCATGGTTTCACCTCATTATGAATTGTGTCTGGCATAATTATTCCGGCTCAGCCCAGCCAGCCGTGATAGTACGCCTGTACGCCGAGGACCGCCCCGATGGCTGCGCCGACCAGCGCCGCCACAACCTGCGCCCTGGCAAAGGTACGGCTGCACTGGCCGCACAGGATGTCACGCATCCGGTGGAATTGCTGTTTTGTCATATCAGCCGACCTCCCTTGCAAACAGTGTGCCGACGGATTTACCGTCCACAATATCGTACAAAATGCCTTCCTTATCGCCGTTGGCCACCAGCATGGGGATGCCCGCGTCCATGCACAGCTCGGCGGCCGTGATCTTGGTCGCCATGCCGCCCGTGCCGTGCGCCGAGCCTGCGCCGCCCGCCATGCGGCGGATTTTGGCGTCGATCTTCTCGACATGGCCGATCAGCTTGGCCTGCGGGTTTTTGCGCGGGTCGGAATCATACAGCCCGTCGATATCCGAGAAGATAACGAGCAGGTCGGCCTCGCACATGCGCGCGACGACGGCGGAAAGCGTGTCGTTATCGCCGAAATTCTCGATGTGCTTGAGCTCGGCCGTGGCGACCGTGTCGTTTTCGTTGACGATCGGCACCGCGCCCGTGCGCATCAGGGAAGTGAACGTGTTGTGGATGTTTTCGCGCTGGTCATCGTCGATGATGTTCTCGCGCGTGAGCAGGATCTGGGCGACGTTGATGCCGTATTCCAGGAACATCTTGTCGTAAATGTGCATCAGCTCGCACTGGCCGACCGCAGCGGCGGCCTGTTTCATGGCAAGCTCTTTGGGGCGCTCGGCAAGGCCGAGTTTGGCCGCGCCCACCGTCACCGCGCCCGAGGAAACCAGCACCATCTCAAAGCCCTGGTTCTGCAGGTCGCTGATCGTGCGGACCAGCCGCTCGATACGGCGGATGTTGAGCCTGCCGTTGTCATATGTCAGTGTCGAGGTGCCGACTTTGACAACAATGCGCCGCACCTCGTTGATATTCAGCATAGGGACCTCCAACCACTGGGAAAGACGGGCGCGCCGAAGGGCGCCGCCTTCCTGTTTCGATACGGTTCTATTTTAGCACAGTGCGGGGCAGGGTACAAGGAAAACAAAAATCTTTTACATTTTTTAAAGGAAAGGCCGCCCTGTAGAAAAATGCGGCCTGCGCGTCAGATTTGCACATATTTTTTGTTCCAAAAGGTTGTTTGTTGTGGTATACTATATTTTATCGAAATATGCCTTTTGAACGATTTTATGCGAAAGGAAGGGATTTGTCATGGCAAACCGCGTGACCATCCAGATCGCAGGACAGCATTATACCATGCTGGCGGATGAAACCGTAGAATATATGAATGAGGTCGCGGAACTGGCGCAGCAGACCATCGCGCAGTGCGGCGGTTCGGCCGCTTTTGCGTCCACGCGCGCGCTTGCGCTGGCGACCGTCAACCTGGCGGACGAGTATATCAAGGCAAAGACCGCGGCTGAGGCGGCCGAGGCCAAATGCCGCGCGCTGGAGGCGGAAAACACCGCCCTGCGCCAGCAGGTGAACCGCAACAGTTCGAACCATCCGGGGAACCGCCGCAAATGAGTAAAACGATAGAACTTTTAGCCCCCGCCGGTTCGCCGGAGGGGGTGCGCGCTGCTGTCCAGTCAGGTGCGGGCGCGGTATACATGGGCTTCGGTACGTTCAACGCGCGCCGGAATGCGCAGGGCTTTTCGCCGGACGAGATGGCGGACGCGATCGCCTACTGCCGGGCGCGCGGGGTCAAAACCAACATCACGCTGAACATCCTTGCGGGCGACCGCGAACTGGACGCGGCGCTCCGGGATGCGAAATTTTTATATGAAGCGGGCGCGGATGCGCTGATTATCCAGGACCTCGGCCTTGCGCGGCTGATCCATGCGCATGCGCCGGATTTTGCGCTGCACGCGTCCACGCAGATGACCATCCACACGCTGGACGGCGCGCGCGAGGCGCGCGACATCGGCTTTTCGCGCGTGGTGCTCAGCCGTGAGTGCACGCGCGACGAGGTGCGCCTGATTACCCGTGAGGCGGGCGTGGAGACCGAGGTGTTTGTCCACGGCGCGCTGTGCATGTGCTACTCCGGGCAGTGCTACCTGTCCGCGGTGATCGGCCAGCGCTCGGGCAACCGCGGCCTGTGCGCGCAGCCCTGCCGCCTGCCGTACAACGGCTCAAGGACCTGGCGCTCGCGGGCCATATTGCAGAGCTGGCCGAGCTCGGCGTGTCCTCGCTCAAGATCGAGGGGCGCATGAAACGGCCGGAGTACACCGCGATCGTCACAAAAATCTATGCCGATCTGCTGCGTGAGCGGCGCAGCCCCACGCCCGAGGAGCGCGACATCCTGCGGCGCGTGTTTTCGCGCGACGGGTTCACGGACGGCTACTATACCGGCAAGACCGGCGATAAGATGTTCGGCACCAAGACCGACATCCCCCTGCATGAGGTGCAGGCGCTTTATGACGAGGCGGCGCACCGTTTCGAGCCCGGCAGGGAAGCGCCGCTCGTGCCGGTTTCCATGTGCTTTACCGCGCGGAAGGACACCGGCGCAGTGCTCAGCGCGGACGGCGTGTCCGCCATGGCGCCGGTCGAGCAGGCGAAAAACCGCCCGACCACGCCCGAAATGGTGGAAAAATCGCTCCGCAAGACGGGCGGCACGCCGTTTTATGTCAAAAACCTGCGCATCGAGCTGGAGGACGGCCTTGTCGTGCCGGCATCCGTGATGAACGGCATGCGGCGCGACGCGCTCGACCTGCTGCTCGCAAAGCGCGGCACGCCCCCGTCCCGCGACTGGATGGAGGGCCCGCTGCTCGAGCGGGATGCGGAAAACGCCCCGCGCGAGGGCTTTCTGGGCGTTACCGCGTCCGTGCGCACCCGCGCACAGGCGGACGCGCTGCGCGGCCTCGGGCTGGAGACCATCTATGTCCCGCTGGCGGTCGCGGCGCAGACCGGCCTGCCTGCCGTCCTGCCGCGCGTGTTTTCGGACAATGAGCAGCCCGAAGTGGAGATGCTGCTGGGCGAGGCCATGAGCCGCGGCGCGCAAACCGTGCTCGCAGGCAATATCGGCCATATCGCGCTGGCGCGTCGGCTGGGCTTTGCCGTGCGCGGCGATTTTGGCCTGAACGCCTACAACAGCAAGACCCTGCACGCGCTCGCGGAAATGGGCGTGACCATCTTCCCGCCGATGCTGACCTATTATCAGCACCCCCAATCCATAGAGGATATGACCACCCACATCGTGGGCAAGATCATGCGCGAATTCCGGCTGGAAGCCCCCGGCTTCAGGAGGTGGGAAGGATCATGATCGGCGACGCGACACTGACCCGGCTGGTGCGCGGCAAGGAAATCGTCCTGAACGCCCGGCGGCAGGGCGGCGACTGCCTCGTCAGCGTGACCGGAGGCGACGCCCCGCACATCGGCGCGGCGGCATTGTGCGCTGACGGCGAAATCCGCCGTCTTGACCGCAACGGGCACCGCGAGGGCGAACTCGCCGCCGAGCTTGCCGAACGTGCGGCGTCCAAACTCGGCTGCTGCGTCTGCGCCGTGTGCGGCATCCATTTCGATGGCATCAGCCGCGCGGAAATCGCTTCCGTGGTCGCGGCGGTCAGGGATATGGCCGACACATGGCTCGGCTCGGCCTCCCATCACTGAAGGAAGGCCAAGCCCTTGTTTATTTGATAAAACAGGATGCTCTCCCTAAAGGAACAATTCCGGCTCGCGGCGCTCCGTACATCGGGCTGCCAAGCCCGCCATTTGAGCAGCGAACACGGGCGCGACTT
>USSI01000164.1 GCA_900557315.1 uncultured Butyricicoccus sp.
CCCGCCGTGCGCAGCGGCACCGTACCCCCACCCGCGAAATATGGGCGCACCTTCGCCCTATTGCGTGCCCCTGCGGGAAAAACGTCCCTACCGCCGCTTGCGTGTAGGCGGCTTTTTGCCTTTGCAGGAGCCGCCGCGCCCCTTGCCCTGCCGCCGGCGCTGGGCACGGTTGCCGCGCGGCGCGGACAGGCCGGACACGTCATCCGGTGCAGGTACAGGCACCTCGGCCACGGGAAGCGAACCCTCGGCGGGTGCGAAGTCGATCTGTCCGGTGGTTTCGCTCGCGGCGATCAGCCTGACCCGGATGGGCGTGCCGATCGTGAAGCGCTTGCCGGTGTGGCGGCCGGTAAGCGCCATATGCTGTTCGTCGTACTGGTAGTAATCGCCCGCGAGCAGCTCGATGCGGATCAGGCCTTCACAGCCGTTTTCCAGCGCCACAAACACGCCGAACGCCTGCACGCCCGAGACCTCCGCATCGAATTCCTCCCCGATAAACTGCTTCATATACGCCGCGATATACAGCTTGTCAATGTCGCGTTCGCAGTTGTCCGCCGCCTGCTCGCGCGTGGTGGACTGCGCCGCCGCGTCCTCGCACAGGTTTTCGTCCGCCGCGGTAAATGCCTCGCCGGTCAGCGCTTTTTGCAGCATCCGGTGCGCAATCAGGTCGGGATAGCGCCGGATGGGCGAGGTAAAGTGCAGGTAGAATTTCGCCTTCAGGCCATAGTGCCCGATGCACTCGTCCGCATAGCGCGCGCGGGCGAGGCTGCGCAGCAGAAGCGTGGGCAGAATCCGCTGCCTGGGGTCGTTTTTCGCCCCGCGCAGTACGGTCTGGAACTGGAAGGTGTCCTCGGGTTTGGACGGGTCGATGCGGTAGCCGAACGGCCGCGCGAACTGCGCGAACACGCGCAGCTTTTCCGTGTCCGGGTTTTCGTGCACGCGGTAGACGGTCGGATTTCCGCGCTTGCACATATATTCCGCAACCGCCTCGTTGGCCTGCAGCATGAATTCCTCAATCAGCTTTTCGCTTTCGCCGCGGTCGCGGTACTGGATATCCACCGGACGGCCGTCCTCGTCCACCGTGATCTGCGCCTCGGGAATATCGAGCTCCAAAGCGCCGCGCTCAATGCGCCGCTTGTACAGCGCATGCGCCAGTTCGTTCATTTTTTCCGCGGTTTCGACCAGGAAGGCGTATTGTTCGCGCAGTGCTTTGTCCCCTGCGAGGATTTTATTCACCTTATTATAGGTCATGCGCGCTTTGGAGCGGATGACCGATTTGGCAAACTTCGCCCCGTAGCGCCGCCCGTCCCTGTCCACTTCCATGAGCGCGGAAAAGGTCAGCCGGTCAACGTCCGGGTTTAAGGAGCAGATGCCGTGCGACAGCGCAAACGGCAGCATGGGCACCACATGCCCCGGGTAATAGACCGACGTGCCGCGCCGGTAGGCTTCCTGATCGAGCGGGCTGCCGGGCGTGACATAGTGCGACACGTCCGCAATGTGCACGCCGAGCAGGTAATGCCCGTTTTCCAGCGGCTCGAGCGAAACCGCGTCATCAAAGTCCTTGGCGTCGTCGCCGTCAATGGTGAAGATCAGCTTGTCCCGCAGGTCGAGGCGGCCATGCACCGCGGCGGGGGCAACCTCCTGCGGCACCGCGTCCGCCTGCCGGAGCACCTCGTCCGGGAAAAAGTCGAACACCGCATTTTCGTGCAGGATGGCAGCGATCGAGGCCTCCATCGTGCCTTCTTCGCCCAGATCGGCCTGGATCACGCCCTGCGGCGCGAACTTTTCGTCGCCGTAATGCGAGATCGAAACCGCAACGCGGTCGCCCACCCGGGCGTCCCCCAGATGGTGCCAGTCCACGGCGATTTCCGGGTATTTTTTCGAGGTCGGCTGCACGAAATAGGACTTCCCGCGCTGCACGAGTTCGCCGGTCAGTTCCCCGCCCGCGCGCTGGAGCACGCGGATGACCGTCGCCTCGCGCCGGCCGCGGCCGTTTTTGCGCTCGGTCAGCTTGACCAGCACGCGGTCGCCGTGCCACGCGCCGCCCGCCGCGTTCGGCGGGATGAACAGGTCGTCCGGTTTGGGCTCGCCCTCCGCCGCGTCAGGCGTGACAAATCCGAACGCCCGCTCGGTGGCGAGGTAGGTGCCCGCCACGCACCCGTAGTGCGCGGACACAGCAAACCGGTTCTTTTTGTTCTTCATCACCCGCCCATCGGCCATCAGATGGTCAAGCGCGTCCTTCAGTTCATTCCTGCCGGCCTCCGGCAGGGCGCGGCGGATCTCGTCGATGCGCATGGGCTGCACCAGCAGCGAAAGCAGCTCGTTTTCCAATACAGATTGTTGCATGGACAGGCCTCCTCTCTGTTATCCAGTATACCACCTTGCGTGTAGGATTAAAAGGAAAAAAGGCGTAAGGCCCTATTTGACGTTGCCTTTTGGGCATGGTACACTAAGGATAATCAAAGTTTACCCGGAAGGGGAGGAAAGCAATGAAAGCTCTGATTACCGGCGCATCTTCGGGCATCGGGCGCGAAATTGCGCGCCTGCTTGCCGCACGCGGCTATGAGCTGGTGCTGTGCGCCCGGCGGGAGGACCGCCTGCGCGCGCTCGCGGCCGAGCTGCCGACCGTGTGCCATGTGATCGCGGCGGATATCGCGGACGAAAAGGAATGTCGCCTGCTGTATCAGGCCGTGCGCGGGGACGACCTCGAGGTCGTGGTCAACAACGCGGGCTTCGGCCTGTTCGGGGAGTTCACCACCACCAGCCTGGACGACGAACTGCGCATGATTGACACGAATATCCGCGCGGTGCACATCCTGACCAAGCTGGCCTTGCAGGATTTCACCGCGCGCGGGCGCGGCTATATCCTGAACGTCTCGTCCTCGGCGGGCTTTCTGCCCGGGCCGCTCATGGCGGCCTACTACGCGACCAAAAACTACGTCCTGCGCCTGACCGAGGCCATCCGCGAGGAACTGCGCCGCGCGGACAGCCCGGTCAAGGTGTGCGCGCTGTGCCCGGGGCCGGTGGACACCGAGTTCAACAAGGTCGCGGGCGTGCGGTTTGCGCTCGGCGGGCTGGATGCAAAGCGCGTGGCGCGCGCGGCGGTGGACGGCCTGTTTGCGGGCAAAGGGATCGTCGTGCCGGGCGCGGCGATGAAGGCCATGACGCTCGGCCGCCACTTTGCGCCCGACTGCCTGCTCGCGCGCATCACCTACCACTTCCAGCACAAGAAGGGCGGCGCATGACCGCGCGCGACATCCGGCGCACGCTGCAAAGCGAGTTCGTGCGCACGCTCCGCAAGCCGTTTGTGGACGCGGTAAAGGAATACGATATGGTGCAGGCCGGGGACAGGATTGCGGTGTGCATCTCGGGCGGCAAGGACTCCATGCTGCTCGCCCTGCTGATGCAGGATTTGCAGCGCACGGTGGACTTTGAGCTAATTTTCCTCGCCATGGACCCGGGCTATGCGCCCGCCGGGCGCGCGCATCTCGAGGAGAACGCCGCGCGGCTCGGCCTCCCGCTCGAGATTTTTGAGACCAACGTGCTGCGCGTCGCGGGGAATCACGCATCGGAGCACCCCTGTTTCCTGTGCGCCAAGATGCGGCGCGGCCATCTGTACACCGAGGCGCAGCGGCGCGGCTGCAACAAAATCGCGCTCGGCCACCATTACGATGACGCGATCGAGACCGTGCTCATGGGCCTGATCTACGGCGGGCAGATACAGGCCATGCTGCCGCGCGTCAAAGCGAAAAACTACGCGGGCATGGAGCTCATCCGCCCGCTGTACCTGACGCGCGAAAAAAATGTGCAGGCGTGGGCGGACTTCTGCGGCCTTACCTTCCTGCCCTGCGGCTGCCCGGCGAAAACGCTCGAAAACGACACCAAACGCGCCGAGATCAAGGCGCTCATCGCCTCGCTCGCCGCGGGCAACCCGCAGATCGAGGCGAATATCCTCAATGCAGTCAAGAATGTGGACACCGCGAAGCTGCTCGGCTGGCGGGACGAAAACGGCCGCCACAGCTTTCTCGACCGGCTGTAAAGCGGAATACGAAAAGGGGGAAACCATTTCCGGTTTCCCCTTTTGCATTCTGCCTATTCGGTTTTCATATACAGCATGCGCACCGAGTTGAGCACGCACAGCATGGCGACGCCGGTGTCCGCGAACACCGCCAGCCACATGGGGGCCTTGCCCAGAGCGCCCATCAGCAGCACGATGGCTTTCACCGCCAGGGCAAAGACGATGTTCTGGTGGACGATGCGCACCGTTTTCCGGGCGATCCGGATGGCCACGGGGATCTTGCTGGGCTGGTCATCCATCAGCACCACGTCCGCCGCCTCGATG
>USSI01000165.1 GCA_900557315.1 uncultured Butyricicoccus sp.
CTTTCGATGCCGGTTATGAAAATGGAAATACACCGGCTATTCTGGAAGCTCTTACGAAACATCAGGCTCCAGCAACGTTCTTCGTCGTCGGCACACTTCTGGAAAGCAATCCAGAACTTATCAAACAGATCCTCGCTGCCGGTAACACCATCGGCAACCATACCTGGCATCACAAAGACATGTCACAGATTTCTACAATGGAATCCTTTTCTGAAGAAATCCAGACAGTTGAAAAACTGTATCGGCAGATCACCGGACAGGAAATTTCCAGATTTTATCGTCCACCACAAGGCAAATACAGCGAAGCCAACCTGAAAATGGCGCAGGAGCTTGGCTATCACACATTCTTCTGGAGTCTCGCCTATGTGGACTGGTATACCGACAACCAGCCGACTGATGAGCAGGCGTTTTCCAAGCTGATACCGCGCATCCACAACGGCGCGATCGTGCTGCTGCACTCAACGAGCGAGACCAACGCCCGCATCCTTGACGAACTGCTCACCCGCTGGGAAGAGGCGGGATATACCTTCGGCAGCCTGACCGAACTGACGGCGGCGTAAAGGCGCCGCTTCGCCGGAAAGCGCCCCGCAGGGAAAAAGGGAGGGACCAACCTGGTCCCTCCCTTTTGTTATGCTATATCTGGTTGAGCCCGACAGGCAGCGCCAGCTTGAGCGCCACCATGGCGGCAAGCGTGGCAGCGAGCAGCCGCTTTGCCGCCCTTTCGCCAAATGCTTCGCACCAGCGCGCGACACTTTTTTGCATCTTCTCCTGCTTTTCGTCCAGACAGCCGAGCAGCCAGCGCCCGATCAGCTCGAGCGCCGCAATGGTCTGCAAAAACGCCCACGCGACCAGCAGCACAGTCCCGATCAGCGACCGCTCCTGCGGATAGGCGAACAGCACAAGGCAGAACACCCAGCCCGCAACCGTCGCAATATGGTGCAAAATCACACCAAAGCGGACAAAGTCCTTCACTGCGGCATCATCTCGCGTTCCTCGAAGGCCGCGCGGCGCTTGATATCCGCCATCACGGCATCGAACTGCGGGATGTCGAGCGACTGCGCACCGTCGCACAGCGCGTGCTTCGGGTCGTTGTGCACCTCGATAATCAGGCCGTCCGCGCCCGCGGCGATTGCCACGCGGGACAGCGGCTGCACCATGTCGCGGCGGCCTGCGGCGTGCGACGGGTCGATGATGACCGGCAGGTGGCTGAACATCTTAATCAGCGGCACGGCGGAAATATCCAGATTGTTGCGGATCATGGTCTCAAACGTGCGGATGCCGCGCTCACACAGGATGACGTTGGTGTTGCCGCCTGCGAAAATGTACTCCGCCGCCATCAGGAATTCTTCCATCGTGGCGGACAGGCCGCGTTTTAAGAGGATGGGCTTATTCGAGCGGCCCAGCTCCTTGAGCAGCATGAAATTCTGCATGTTGCGCGCGCCGAGCTGGATGATATCCACATCTGCGAACAGGTCAAGGTGCTTTTCGCTCATGATCTCGGTCACGATCGGCAGGCCGGTCTGGCGCTTTGCCTCGAGCAGGAGCCTCAGCCCCTCAGCCTCCAGCCCCTGGAAGGAGTAGGGCGAGGTGCGCGGCTTGAACGCGCCGCCGCGCAGGAAGGACGCGCCCGCCTTTTTGACCGCTTCCGCGACCATGACGATCTGCTCCTCGCTCTCGACCGAGCACGGGCCGGCCATCACGTTAAAGTAACCCGCGCCGATCTTGCGCCCCGCCACCTCAAGGATCGTGTCCTCAGGATGGAACTTGCGGTTGACAGCCTTGAACGGCTCGGTCACGCGCTGGACGCGCTCGACCACGTCATAGGCCAGGATGTCCCCTTCATCAAGCTTGGTGGTATCGCCCATCAGGCCGAGGATGGTGGTGTTTGCGCCCTCGGAATAGTTGATCTTCAGCCCCATATCCATAAAGTGCTGCATCAACCGGTCGACACGTTCCTTGTCGCTGTTCTGTTTGAGTACAACGATCACTTCAGTTCACTCCTTTTTGAGTTAGGGGAGCAGCATGCCACAGCTTCGGCCCTTTGCGGCCATACTGCGCCGCAGCTTTGTTGCGGCCCTTTGCAATGCACAAAGCATTGCTGCACGCCCGCGCCGCGCTGCGCCTCAGTCTTGCCTGCAAATCATCCTTGCTGCGGCATACCGCTCCCCTAAAAATATCGTATTTCCGCTTTAGTATAGCATCATTCCATGCAAAAAGAAAGGGGCGATTTGTGAAAATCGCCCCTCCCGAATGCCTTGTTTTTTGTATGCTGTTATAAAAGGCTAACCGTTTGCGTCCGCCGCTTTCAGTTCCTCATATTTTTTCCCGACCGCGGCGCAGAATTCGTCCCAGCGGCCGTCGTTTATCAGCTTGGCTGGGCAGACCTTGCCGGAGAAGTCCTCATGCTTGCGGAGCGCCGAGGGTTTCAGGTCGTACTCGATCAGCAGGCGGGCGCACAGCCGCTCGGCGTTGATAAGTGTCTGCTCGTAATTCCCGTCCGCGTTGACGCACATCTCGATGCCGATGCCGTTCATGTTGCCGCCGTCCTCGTCCATCCGGTCGCCCGCGTGGTAGCCCGGCTCATCGTCCGGCAGGTGGTGGTAGATTTCGTGGTCGTCCACCGTGTAGTGCCAGGAGACGATCCCCTCCTCGGCGTTGGCGTTCTGGTGGATGAACGAGTTGTGCGCCGTCGCGTCCGCGCCCTCGGAAAAGTTATCCGTCTCGTGGATGACCAGGTATTTGATCTCGCGCAGGCCGCCCGGCCGGGCGCGGCTGCCCTCCGGGATAAAATCGGTCGTGACCGGGATATCCTCAATATAAGTCAGCCCTGCGTCCGCGTACAGCGGCCGGCTGATCGCGCTGTGTGTCCACATGCCCGCTGCAAACGATACCGCCATGAGCGCCAGCACCGCAAGCGGCTTCCACAATACGGGGCTGGCTGTTTTTCTCTTTTTCCCGGAACCTGCCATTCTCACGCATCCCATCCATCCGTCTGCCTGTATGAACTGCTTCCCATTGTACTACGTTTCGGCACGGTTTTCAAAGGGCCGGCTGTAAACTTTTTGTTTCGTTGCAAAAACCCCGTCAGAAATCTGCAAAACCTGCAAGAAGGCCTTGCATTCCGGCGGTCCGTACGATATAATAAATAATACTCGGAGAGGCAAAGCCTTTACCAGCAGAATTCTTTGACCGCCCTCCCTCCCGGGAGGCGCCAAGGCCATACGGACAGCCGGGTCAAATGCCGAACATGGCAACTTTGTTGCCTTATTGAATTTTATAAGTTGGCTGACTAAAAGCCGTGTGCCGCGGGCGCATCACAACTTGTGAAACAATCAATAAGAGTAGTAAAAGTAAATTCTTGCTATATAGACTCTTTCCTCTTCCACAGATCAAACCCGTTCCGGCCTGCCGCGCCGGACGGAAGAGAAGATTGCATTTCCTCAAGCTGGATGGCCCTGCGCGCCTTCCCTGCTTGAGGATTTTTTGATATTGTGAGGATATGGATATGCAGAACAAACTCAGACTGTATGGGTTCAACAACCTGACCAAGGCGCTGTCCTTCAACATTTACGACGTATGCTACGCAAAAACCGAGCGCGAACAGCGCGACTACATCGCTTATATCGACGAGCAGTACAACTCGGAACGCCTGACCGGCATCATGGAACACGTGACCGAGATGATCGGCGCGCATGTGCTGCACATCTCCAAGCAGGATTACGACCCGCAGGGCGCGTCGGTGACCTTCCTGATCGCGGAGGAGCACATGAAGCCCGCGCTTGAGCCGGACACGATCGTCGCGCATCTGGACAAGAGCCATGTCACGGTGCACACCTATCCGGAGTACCACCCGGACACCTGCCTTGCGACCTTCCGCGTGGATATCGACGTGGCGACCTGCGGCGAGATCACGCCGCTGTCCACACTGGATTTCCTGATCGGCTCGTTTGATTCGGATATCATCACCATGGACTACCGCGTGCGCGGCTTTACCCGCGATATCGAGGGCAAAAAGCTGTTCATGGACCACCATATCACCTCGATCCAGGACTTTATCGACCCCAAGACGCTCGAACGCTACGACGCGTACGACCTCAACGTCTACCAGTCCAACCTGTTCCACACCCGCATGCTGGTCAAGGAGATCGACCTGCAGAACTATCTGTTCAACACGGATATCTATGAGCTGCCGCCCAAGACCCGGCTCAAAATCCACTCCGACCTGCGGCGTGAGATGATTGAGATTTTCTCGGGGAAGAATATCTACTAAATCACCTCATCCACCACCGCCTACGGCGGCGGTCCCCCTTCCCCAAAGGGGAAGGCAATT
>USSI01000166.1 GCA_900557315.1 uncultured Butyricicoccus sp.
GCTGCAATCTCCTCGGCGGTTGCGCCCTCGACCCAGGCAGATGTACCACTATCCCACTTGGGCATGATGAGGCCCGACGTGTCTGCGTGCTGGCGCATGGCAGGCAAGGCTGTGTCGATCAGCTGCTCACCCTCTGCCAGCGTGTAGCCCTGAACGGTTTCCGTCTGAGCGCCATCCCCGTCCTGCCCCAGCAGCACGAGGACGAAGGTCTGATATACGCCGTTCGCATCGACGACGCAGCTATGCTTGTAGTTCATTGTTTTCTCCTTTCGCCGCCCTGCAGGGCGGTCTTTTCTTTTTCGATTAAGTTCGCAATTGTCAAACACGCTCGGATACAGAGCCGATATTCAGCCCGGCGATAATATGAATGATCTGCTGACGATCGGCGTATACAGGATTCAATCTGGTTCGTACGCTGCCCAAATTTCCAATTTGCCGCCCGACTACGGCCCCAAAGCAGGCGTTTGCGCTGTAATCCATACTCTTCAGGTTCTCGCATCTTATGGAGATACAAGCAGTACGTTTTCCGCGCTATGGATGCGGGATAACTATATGTCAGGCAGTGAGCGCCGCTGGACGGAGTGGGTGAAAGTTGCTGGATGCACCTCGCCGCAGGAATTTTCCCTTCCGTTGGCGGATGGATTTAGTGGTACTGCAAAGTACTCCAAGAATCAATTCGGGCAAATTCTCCTAACAATAGATATAACAGGCAGCTATTCAAATGCTACTGTTATTGGTACTCTACCTGCTGGTTTTCGTCCCTCTGAAACAGTAACAGTTCTTGCGAGAATAGGCGGAGGATTCTCGACGATAGACATAGACAGCACAGGTGAAGTTAAATCGTATAATATTTCCGGGTCAGCAAGTGGTGCGGCATTTGCGCAGGCATTATTTAATGCCGCCAGTTAATCTGTTGTGAGGAGCAGTGGCAGATTAAGCAGTAGCGACAAATACAGCCCCGCCATAAATGCGGAATGGCCTTGTTGTAGCTTCACTTCCGAAGTAGGTGATAGCCCCATTGGCTCCAACCTGTATAACAGCAGAAAATCGTGTATCGCTTTGCTGAATTGAGACAGCAAACAAGCGCGAAGGAGCGACGCGAAAGCCGACTGGCAGCGTACCCACTACTGAATTATCTGCACAAGTTCCATCGTCATCCAAATCCAAGTTAAGGTTCAAAATGACTACTCCGTCCTGCGTTTTGGAATACTGGCCTATTCCGCTCCATCCCTCCGCCAGAGGAACGGAATAGGTTTGTGGTGGTGTAGTCAGCGTACTTTCCAGATTTGACAATTGCGAACTTAATTCCTGCATCTCCGCGGCTACGGTGGTGGTCGTCCAGTGCGCCTCGGTCCACGTCTCGCCGGTCGGGATCGCGGTGCTGCACTTGCGCAGCTTGCCCTTGTACGTACAGTAGTCGCCCACCGCGTAGCTCTCCTCGGGGTTGTACGCCCCGGCCGCCGCGATCGCGAGCAGGAGCGCCGTGTCGATCTTGTCCCAGTTGTTATTCAGCCCCTGCGTGATGTTGAACGTGCTGTCGGCGTCCGCTACCGGGTCATATTTGAAAAGGCTTAAAACATCGGTTGTTGTGCTCATTGCCGCCCTCCTTAAAAAGCGAATTCATCGATGGTGTGCGTCTGCAGTGTGCTGATCACCATCCCGTGCACCTCCCGCACCAGCAGGTAGCGGTAGAGGTATTTGACCGCGAGGTGCGCCGGGATGACCTCCTGCACCGCGCTCTGGAGCGCCGCGAGCGCATCCGCATCCGGCACGCCGTAAGCGCCCACAAACCGCAGCACGATCTCGCCATCCACGAAGTCCACGTCCACCTCGCCGTTTTGCCAGCTGTCGCACACGCGCTGGATCAGGTCGACGTCGCACTTGCCGGTCGCGCTGCGCCACTTGGCCTGCAACACGCTGCGCCGCTCCTCTACGCCTGCCCCGGCGGCGGGCGTGATGCCCGCGATCCGCTCCTCGATAGCGAGCGCCCAGGTCATGGAGTCCAGGAACATCTGCTGCGCGGTCTCGTCCGCGTCCGCGCGCTGGGCGCTGTCCACGCCCGCTATGGCGCTGAGCAGTGCGATCACCCATGCGTCTTTCCGGTACGCCGTCGGCAGGCTGCTAAGCATGTTGTCCCACTCACGAGCCATAGCTGAGCGTCACCTCCCCGAGCGTCGCGGCCTCCCGCTCGCCAATCTGGATGTTTGCCGTGCCGCCGCCGACCAGCAAGTTCTCAATATCGAGCACACCCTCCACATCAAGAATGCGGTCGCCTATGCGCGCATAGCTGACGTAATCCTGCTCAAATGCGATCTCGGCAAGGTAGGCGGCCACGGCCGCCTTGATGCCCGCGGTCACGGTCTCCTCCTCGGCGGTGTTCAATTTGGACACGGTGCAGCTGATGGTGATGGGCTTCGCGGTCGCGGCGCTGACGTAGCACTGCGCGCCGACCGGCGCTTGCCCCTCGCCCTTGCCGCCGCTGTCCGGGTCGATGTAGTCCTGCACCTCCTGCACCAGCTCGCTGTCCGCGGGCTGGCCGGTGCTGTCCACGATCACCACATCCACGGTATTTGCGCCGTGACCCAGCGGGAAAACCTTGACCGCGCCCACGCCTGCCACCTCGAGCGCCCAGCTTTGATAGTGGTAGATGTTGCCCGAGGTCGCGGGCGTGCGGATCTTGAGCAGGTAGCGCTCGTAGTAGGCCGCGTCGTCCTCCTCGTCATAGCCGCCGGTCATGGGCGCGGGGTTGTCACACGACGCGATGCCCTGTATCGTGACCGGCATCTGCGTGACGCTGTGCGCCGGGAGGTTGCCCGCCGTGCCGTCCTGGCGGCAGGTGACGGGCACATCCCCCTCGCCGGTGATCTGGACGGTCTGCGTCGCGTAGAATTGTACACCGCCCCCGGACTCAAACAGCGCGCCCTCGGTCACCGTCCCCGTGCCGACGACATGCACCACGCCGTGCGCAAACGTGGCCTGCCGCCGGTCGAGCCCCGAGCGCGGGAACACAAAGCGGTCGAGGTCGTCGCCGGTCAGGTTCTCCGGATCGAGCAACGTCTTTGCCTGCGCGAGCTCCTCGTCCGTGCCCTCCATGCGTAAGGAAACCGCCGCCAGCAGGTCATAGCACGGGAAGCCGATGGTTTTCTGGTAGCTGTCCGGCACCGCGTCCAGCAGCTGCTCCAGAATTTCACTCGCTGTCGACATACGTGCTCACCTCCACTGTTTCGTCTGTATGCAAATACGCAGTAAATTCCACCTGAAGGCCGCGCCGCAGCCGTGTGAAAATAAAAGAATCCACTGCCCGCACCGCCGGGCAGAATGCCGCGGTCTCGTGCACCTGGCGCTCGATCTCGGCCTGCACCCAGCCCTCCGGCATGCGCCGGTCCAGCATCGTGCGGTCGACGCCCGGCTGGCTCGAGCTGTCCGTGCGGTAGATCGGGATCGCACCCGGCTTCTGCCGGAGCATCAGCTCGAACCATTGCCGCACTGCCTCCCTGCCCGTCCGCTCGACCAGGGCGCCATCTACGAGCTGGAAAGCCCCGCCGCGGCCATTTTCGTTCCACACGAATGCAGGCGCGCGGCCGATCGTCTCCGCAGCCTGCGCCGGGATGTCGGTCGGGATGACCGGAAAAATCGGGTCTGCCATGCTGCACCTCCTAAATCCTGTCGATCACCAGCAGCGAGCCGCCGGACAGGATCGCCGCGGCAGTGTCGCCCTTCTCCCACGTCCGGCCGGACGCGGTCGCCGTCATGGTAAGCCCCTCGCCGGACTTGAAGCGGAAGTTGCCGTCCGCGATCGAGAATGTAAGCGGCTGCTCATCCACGCACTCGGCAAGATACCACGCCGGGCGCACAGGCTGCTTGCTCAGCGACTTGAGCCGCCGCGCCATATCCGTATCGTACATACTGCCTCCTTATCCCCAAGGTGTGCAAAACCCTGAGATCTCCGAATAGTACCGCGTCACCGTGGCCACGCTGTCCGAGTAGTTGCCCTCCACCGTCTGCACCGCCGCGCGCGTCGCGCTGCGCACGATGCCGATGTGCCGGTCGCCCTGTATCATCAGGTCGCCCGCCTTGGGGATGTAGCCCGAGGCAACCGTGCGGTACAGCCCGCGCGACTGGAAATAGCTCGACATATCGCCCACATAGCTGAACTTTGTCGGGATAGGCGCGCCGGACTGCGCCGCGCACCAGCACACGAAGATCACGCACCATGCGACATTGTTCATGCCGAACCACGCGCCGTACTTGTTGTTATTGCCCGCGCCCTCGCGGTAGCCGACCTGGCTCATAGCAGTCAACACAAAT
>USSI01000167.1 GCA_900557315.1 uncultured Butyricicoccus sp.
CGAAGTTCTGACCGACTCCACCAAGAAGAACCTCGAGATGCGCGTTGACGCTGAGAACGGCGCGACCGCCGGCAAGTTCGAGCTGGCGAAGCTCGCGAAGCAGCACAACCTCGACGCCATCCACGACACCGTGCACGAGATGGCCCGCGACGAGGCCCGCCACGGCAAGGCTTTCGAGGGCCTGCTGCAGCGCTACTTCGGCTAATCCAAACCGCATAAATAAGCACTTTTTGAGAGGGAATCGGGGAACCGGTTCCCTCTCTTTTTGCGCACATGGTGTCCCAAGGGTGTCCCGCCGCTGTTTACCTGTGTTCTAAATCAAGAAAAAGTGTCCCATGTAAAAGGTGTCCCTAAAAAACAAGCTGCACAAAGAATGGTGTCTTTCTGGTGGGCCGTCAGAGCCCCATTTCCTTGACCCATTCACTTTGAACAAACCTTCAGTAAATCCCATTAAAGACGATATGGAGGCCTGCAACCGCCAGGTTAATCCAGAGAAAGGCCGCCGCTGCGTGGAAAAGCGTTTGCTGAGCTGACGGGTGGCCGCTCCGAAGCTCATGGAAGCAGAAAACGGGCATACAGTGTAATAACGACAAAAGGCTACGGAAGTTTCTTCGTAGCCTTTTCATGTATTCAGCCAGATTTCTATTGAAGCCAGCCTGGCTGTGAAATATGTTAATCATTGGTGAATCTGAACTGTGTAAAGTACGAGGTAAAAAAGCGGCCTGCAGCCGTTTTTTTTACACAATATTACGCCAGAAATGCCGAGCTGACCGAAACGATCACTGCGGTCAGTAAACCGGCCACGCCGATGGCGAGGCCGCTCATTGCGCCTTCGGTCTCGCCCAGCTCAATGGCGCGCGAAGTGCCGACCGCGTGCGCGGCCGTGCCGATCGAAAGGCCCATCTGAACTGCATCCCTGACGCCCAGCGCTTTCAGAAAGCTGGGCAGCAGGATCGCGCCCACGATGCCGGTGAAGACGACCGAGATTGCTGTAACCGAAGACAGGCCGCCCAGCATATCGGACAGCGCGACGGCAATCGGTGTTGTGACCGATTTGGGCACGAGCGAGCGGGTCGTCATCTCTGACAACCCAAACAGGCGGCTGAAGCCGATCACGCTGACGATCGAGACCACCGACCCGACCAGCGCCCCGGCCAGAATGGGCAGCAGGTTGGCGCGCAGTACGTCCAGCTTGCGGAAGATGGGGACTGCGAGCGCGACAGTGGCAGGCGTGAGGAAAAACGAGATCAGTTCGCCCGACTGTTCATAGGTATGGTAGGGGGTGCCGGTGCCAACCAGCACGGCGCCGACAAGGATGGAAGCGATCAGCAGCGGGTTGCAGAGCGGTGAGCCGGTTTTCTGCTGGATTTTGACGCCAAGCGCATAGAAAACGATGGACAGGCACATCCAGAACGGGGAGGAGGACAGCAGCTCACTCATGTTCCGCCACCTCCCGGTTTGCACGGCGCTGCAGCCGGCAGACGACGTGTACCGTCAGCGTGGTCGCCGCGGCGGTGCACAGCGTGGTCAGCACGCATACAGCAAGGATTGCAAGGATTTCGCTTTTGATCTCGGCAAAGATTTCCAGCACGCCAAGACAGGCGGGCAGGAAGAAAAACGCCATGTTCTGGAGCAGGAAATCCGATGTATCCTGGACATGGCGCAGGTGTACGCGGCCGAGGACGAGCAGCAGCAGGAGCAGCGTCAGCCCCAGCACATTGCCCGGCAGTGCGCCGCGCAGCAGGATGGAAAGGGCGTCACCTACTGCGCAGCACGCAAGCAGGACGCCCAGTTGCTTCAGGTATTTCAAGTATCCTCGTCTTCTTTCCTGGTTTCATAGTCTGCGGTCATTGCGGTCAGCAGGGTCTGGTAGATCGCCTCTGCATTGGCCTTGAAGGTGCGTTCGAGCATGGAGGCCTGCGCATGGCTGACCACATCCATTTCGATCGCAAAAACCTGTTCCATCTCCATGCGGACGGTCAGGTCATTTGCCGCGCGCTCGGTTACCGAGGTGTGGATCGCAGCGTCGCGGCGGATCTGGCGCACCACCCGCAGGGCGGAGCGCTGCGCGGCCTCGCGCACCGGATAGGGGAGCTGCTTTTCAAATACGCGGATAGCCTCGCGGCCCTTATCCGTGATGCGGTACAGCGTCCCGCTGCCGTCTTTTCGCTCCTCAATATGGCCGGTGGGGATCATTTCATAGAATGCCTCGCTCAGTTCAAAATAACCAAAGCCCTCGTCGCACCAGGTGGTCAGATCGACAACCGTGCTGAAGCTGACCGGAAAGGGCAGCAGGTCCATGGCGAACAGGATGAGGAACTTGATATCCTCCTTCGCGTGAATGAATCCATGACGGACCATAGTGCCGGCCTCCTTTATCCAGAAGTTATGCTTCAACAGTATACCGCAGTTTATGCGAAAAAGCAACTGCGGAACAGAGGGCATGGCTCCAAAGGGCGGAACCTGTCCGCTTTTGCCGGAAAAACGCACAAACCGGATGCGAACGGATGTACGATTTTTGGGGGCTGGCGGCGCAAAAACCTGTTGAAGAACGCAGAGCCGCGCGGTATAATTAAGAAAACACCGCAGCATCACGCCTTTGACAGGTTACAGCGGTTTTGCAGCAATTTTTTGTGAACGGGGAAGACCATATGCCGGAAATCATTCTGCGTCCTGCGGCCGAAGACGACGCCGCGGACATGCTTGCGCTGTATGCGCCCTATGTCATCCAGACCACCGTGTCAAGCGAGTACGAGCCGCCGTCCCTCGAGGAGTTCCTCGGGCGCATGCGCACCTATACCACGCGCCTGCCCTGGCTTACCTGCACGGTGGATGGCGAGATCGTTGGCTACGGCTATGCTTCGCCGCACCGTACGCGCGCGGCCTATCAGTGGTCGGTGGAGACCTCGATCTATGTCGCGCCTGAGTGGCACCGCCACGGTATCGCGGGCGCGATTTACGCCGCGCTGTTTGAATTGCTGACCATGCAGGGATACTATAATATCTATGTCGGCATTACCTCGCCCAACGAGCGTTCGATGAAATTCCACAAGGCGATGGGCTTTATCATCTCGGGCGCATACCAGGAGAGCATGTACAAATTCGGGCAGTGGCGCGATGTGCTGTGGATGGGCAAGAGCCTGCGCCCGCACGAGGGCGAGCCGCAGCCGACCGTCCCGTTCCCCGAGATCGTGGACAGCCCGCTGGTCAGCCGCGCCCTGCGGCAGGCAGCGCAGCGCGTGCATCTGTAACCCGCGGAAATGGAAGGGAGGCCCAGCCATGGCGGACAATCCGCATACCGGACACCGTAAACGGACGATGGACAAGTTCCGCCGGTTCGGGATGGATATTTTCAGCGACCATGAGGTGCTGGAAATCCTGCTGTACTTTGCCGTCCGGCAGGGCGACACCAACCCTGCTGCGCACCGCCTGCTCGACCGGTTCGGCTCGCTGCACGCGGTGTTTGAAGCGCCGCGCGAGCAGCTGATGGAGGTTGAGGGTATCGGGCCGCATTCGGCCGATCTGATAAAGACCGTGTTTGCGCTCTATGGGCGCTATCAGGCGGATGTTGCCAAAATGGTGCAGCATCACGACAAACTCACGAGTTTTGAACGGGTGGGAGAATACTTTGCGCCGCAGTTTGCGTGCGAGCAGGACGAGGTGCTGCTGGCTGCCTATCTGGACGGCGCGGGCCGCGTCATCAAATGCGAGGAGATCGCCCGCGGCGGCCACGCGCATGTAACGATTGACCCGTATAAAATCGCTTCCGGCGCGCTGCTGTGCCATGCGGCGGGCGTAGCGATTGCGCACAACCATCCGAGCGGAAGCCCCAAGCCCTCGCCGGAGGACCTGGATGCGACCCAGCTGCTGGAAGAAACGCTGGCCGGGCTGCATCTGGAACTGGTGGATCACTGCGTTGTGGCGCGCGGGTCGTATACCTCGATCCGCAGGATGTATGCAAAACAGTTACGAGGAAGGAAATAGATCACTCATGCCGGATTTTAAAATCGTAAGCCCGTACAAAATGGCGGGCGACCAGCCCGAAGCGGTCGCGAAGCTGGTCGAGGGCATCAACAACGGCCTGACTGAGCAGACCCTGCTGGGTGTGACCGGCTCGGGCAAGACCTTTACCATGGCGAACATCATCGAGCAGACCCAGCGGCCGACGCTGGTGCTCGCGCACAATAAAACGCTTGCCGCACAGCTCTGCACCGAGCTGCGCGAATTTTTTCCGCACAATGCGGTCGAATACTTCGTCTCCTATTACGATTATT
>USSI01000168.1 GCA_900557315.1 uncultured Butyricicoccus sp.
TTAGCACAGGCTCAGAAGATGTCTGGGCTGGTCAACATCGAGCAGGCATTGTCCTTTGTAGGCCAGATGGTACAGCTTTATCCGGAAGTTAGAAACATGGTAGATCCACTGGGAACGACCAGAAGATACTTTGAACTGCTGGGAGCCCCGGCATCCATGCAGAGACCGGAAGAGGAAGTACAGGCCATGTACGGTGCTGCTGAACGGGCACAGACCGAGGCCGAGAGCCTGCGCAGCGAGTACACGGAGCGCCTGTCCAAGGCCAAGGAGGAAGCTGCGGAGATTGTCGGTTCTGCGACCCGCCGCGCAACTGTGCGCAGCGAGGAAATCCTCAGGGAATCTTCGCAGCAGGCTGCCGCGATGATGAAAAAGGCGGAAAACACCATTGAACAGGAGCGCCGCAAGGCGATGAACGAACTCAAGGACGAGGTTGCCAGCCTGTCGGTTATGATCGCCTCGCGTGTTGTTGAGCGCGACGTCAAGGAGGCCGACCACGAACGCTTCATCGAAGAGTTTATCGACAAGGTGGGGTGAGCGCAAGTGGCTGATATTGTAAGCGAGCGTTACGCTTTGTCGCTGTACGAGGTTGCGGCGGAAGAGAAAAAGGAAAAAGCCTATCTTGACGAGCTGACCGCAGTAAGCAAAGCGTTTGCACGCGAGCCTGATTTTCTGAAAATGCTCCAGACGCCTTCCATCGCGCTTGAGGACAAGCAGAATGTCCTGCGCAAGGTGTTCGAGGGGCGGATTGAGACTTTTCTGCTCAATTTCCTGATGCTCATCACGGAAAAAGGCCGCGTCGGCCTGATCCATGATATGCGGGAGGCGTATAAAGAGCATTATTATTTCGAAAACGGTATCGTGGAGGTGCGCGCGATCACGGCCAAGCCGATGAGCGCCGCGCTGACCGAAAAGCTGAAAGCCAAAATGAGCGCCGTGACCGGCAAGCAGGTGGTGCTCGAAACGTCGGTGGACGAAAGCCTGATCGGCGGCATCGTTGTCAAACTGGGCAACGAGCAGTTTGACACCAGCCTGCGCACCCGTCTGAATGAGATTGCCGCACGGCTGACCAATACCATCGCATAGGGAAGTAGGTGACTTTATGGAATTACGCCCCGAAGAGATAAGCAACATCATCAAAGAGCAGATCACGCACTACCAGAGCCAGATCAAGCTGACCGATGTCGGTACGGTTGTTACAGTCGGTGACGGCATTGCGCATGTCCATGGTCTGGAAAACTGCATGTCCGGCGAACTGCTCGAATTTCCGGGCGGCGTATACGGCATGGCACAGAACCTGGAGGAAGACCTGGTCGGCGCCGTTATCCTCGGCTCGGACCAGGACATCCGCGAGGGCGATACGGTAAAACGCACAAACCGCATCGTCGAGGTGCCGGTGGGCGAGGCCATGCTCGGACGCGTTGTGGATGCACTGGGCCAGCCGATTGACGGGAAGGGCCCGATCAGCACCAGCGAGTCGCGTCCGATCGAAAGCCCGGCCCCGGGCATCATTGAGCGTGCGCCGGTTAACGTGCCGCTGCAGACCGGTATCAAGGCGATCGACTCCATGATCCCGATCGGCCGCGGCCAGCGTGAGCTGATTATCGGCGACCGCCAGACCGGTAAGACCGCGATCTGCCTGGATACCATCATCAACCAGAAGGGCACGGGCGTCATCTGTATTTATGTAGCCATCGGCCAGAAGCGCTCGACCGTAGCGCAGGTGGCAGAAACGCTCGTGAAAAACGGCGCAATGGACTATACCTGCATTGTGGCCGCGACCGCATCCGAGTCTGCGCCGCTGCAGTATATCGCGCCGTATGCAGGCTGCTCGATCGGCGAATATTTTATGCACAAGGGCAAGGATGTGCTCGTCATTTACGACGACCTGTCCAAACACGCGGTGGCATACCGCGCCCTTTCGCTGCTGCTGCACCGGCCGCCAGGACGCGAAGCATACCCTGGAGACGTATTCTATCTGCACTCCCGTCTGCTCGAGCGCGCGGCGAACATCCAGGACGGCGGCTCGCTGACCGCGCTGCCGATCATCGAGACGCAGGCCGGCGACGTTTCGGCTTATATCCCGACCAACGTCATTTCGATCACGGACGGCCAGATTTTCCTTGAAACCGAGCTGTTCAACGCAGGCATCCGCCCGGCGGTCAACCCCGGCATTTCGGTTTCCCGTGTCGGCGGCAACGCACAGATCAAGGCGATGAAAAAGGTCGCGGGCACGCTCAAGCTGGCGTATTCGCAATACCGCGAGCTGCAGGCGTTCTCGCAGTTCGGCTCGGACCTTGACGCGGACACCAAAAAGCGTCTGGCGCAGGGCGAGCGCATCGTGGAAGTGCTCAAGCAGCCGCAGAACAGCCCGATCCCGGTTGAAAAGCAGGTTATCATCATCTATGCAGTCATCTCGGGCGCGCTGCTTGATATCCCGGCGGATCAGATCGGCGAATTTGAGAAAGAGCTGTTTGCGTTTATGGATGGTGTATACGGCGATGTTCCGGAGACCATCCGCGCCACAAAACAGATGGATGACGACATTAAGGAAAAGCTGACCAAAGCCATTGAGGAATTCAAAGTCAAGTTCCTTTCCGAGCATTGATGCGGAAGGGGGACTAAACAGTGGCTTCCGGAAATATGAAGGACATCAAGCGCCGTATCAAATCGGTACAGTCCACCATGCAGATCACCAAGGCGATGGAGCTGGTGGCCTCGTCCAAAATGCGGCGCGCCAAGGAGCGCGCGCTGGCGGCGCGTCCCTATTTCAACACAATGTATGAGACCATCACGCGTCTGGCCGGCGCTACACGCGATGCGGATTCGGTTTATACCCGGCGCCGCGAGGTAAAAAACAGCCTGTTTATCGTCATCGCGGGCGACCGCGGGCTGGCAGGCGGCTACAATGCCAACGTGTTCAAACTCGCCGCAGCGGAGATGGAGGGCAAAAAGGCGCAGGTGGTTACAATCGGCAAAAAGGCGCAGGAGCATTACGCCAGACGCACCTGGACAATAGCAGCGGATTATCCCGGCATCGCTGAAACCATGAAGATCAGCGACACGCATCCGATTGTCGGGCAGATGCTCGAACTGTTCCGCAGCGGCAAGGTGGATGAGGTGTTCCTGTGTTACACCGAGTTTGTCTCGCCCTTGCAGCAGGAGCCAAAATGTATCCAGCTGCTGCCCGCGCACTTTGCGCAGGCGGAACAGGAAAAGCCCGCCGGCGCGCGTGTGCTGACCGAATACGATCCCTCGCCCGAGGCTGTATTTGATGCGATCATCCCGGAATACCTGTACGGCGTGCTGTATGGTGCAGTGGTGGAAAGCTACTGCTCCGAGCAGTCCGCGCGCCGCATGGCGATGGAGGCCGCGTCCGATAATGCCAGCGAGATGATTGAAAATCTCAACCTGTCCTACAACCGCGCCCGTCAGGCTGCCATCACGCAGGAGATCACCGAGATCGTTGCAGGCTCGGGCGAGGTCGGCGCATAGGACGATAAGATTAGGAGTTTTGCCAATGAGTGAGCAGAATATTGGCACCGTCATCCAGATCACTGGACCGGTGCTGGACATCAAGTACGCTGCCGACGCACTGCCGAAGCTGCTGAACGCCATTACGATCGACAATCACGGACAGACTGTTACGGTCGAGGTCGCGCAGCATATCGGTCAGGACACCGTGCGCTGCATCGCAATGGAGTCCACGGATGGGCTGGTGCGCGGCATGAAGGCGGTCGATACCGGCGGGCCGATCACGGTGCCGGTCGGTGATAAGAACCTGGGCCGCATCTTTAACCTGCTCGGACAGCCGGTGGACAACAAACCGCCGGTCGAGGGCGAGGAGCGCTGGCCGATCCACCGGCCCGCTCCCTCCTATGAGGAGCAGGAGTCCACGACGGAGATCCTTGAAACCGGCATCAAGGTCATCGACCTGATCGCGCCGTATGCCAAGGGCGGTAAGATCGGCCTGTTCGGCGGCGCGGGCGTCGGCAAGACGGTCATCATCATGGAACTGATTAACAACATTGCCAAGCAGCACGGCGGTATTTCGGTATTCACCGGCGTCGGCGAGCGCACCCGTGAGGGCAACGACCTGTATAACGAAATGCAGGAGTCCGGCGTTATCAACAAAACCGCGCTGGTTTACGGCCAGATGAACGAGCCGCCCGGAGCGCGTATGCGCGTGGCGCTGTCCGGCCTGACCATGGCGGAGTATTTCCGCGATGTAGAGGGGCAGGACGTGCTGCTGTTCATCGACAAC
>USSI01000169.1 GCA_900557315.1 uncultured Butyricicoccus sp.
CTGGTTGTAGCTGTTCTGGCTCTGCTCGAGCGATATCTGCGCCTGCTCGATCGAGTTCTCTGCGTCCGAGCTGTCGATCTCGTACAGCACATCGCCTTTTTTGACCTCATCGCCCTCTTCAAACGTGCAGGACAGCACTTCGCCCTGCACCGAACTGGTCACCTCATACTGGTTGGCCGGCTCGATCGTGCCCGTGGCAGCCAGGGTCAGCTGGATGCTCTGCCGGCCGGCCTCGCTCTCGGTATATGCCTGCACGGCTTCGCCGTTCCCGGCATTCAGGAAATGCCGCACGCCGAAGAACCCAACGGCCACTATGGCCAAAACCGCCGGGATTATCACCTTTTTCTTTAATTTGCGGCGCTTTTTCCCTTTTTGATGCACACCAGGCGGTATGGGTTCCTCGGCCGGAGGCGCTGTCTTTTTGCTTTTCCCGGAAAACAGTTTTTTCTTATGAAATGGCAGTTTCATCACCGGATCCCTCCTGTTATTTTTTCGTACGCGCTTTATCATAAACGCACATGGTTGAAAAAAAATTGAGAAAATCCACCTTTAACATGATGTTCATTTGTCTTACACAAAATCTCCACACAGCCATCCCAAAATAAAAAGCATCAACGGTAACAGGAGGTTCCCCCTATGCGCATTCTGCTGCTCGGGCCGGCGGATAACGACAAACTCATGCAGGCTTTGCAGAAAGAACACATGTTATACGACCATATCCCCAATCCTGTCAGGGAAGATATCAGCATTCCGGAAGGGGTATATGACGTTTGTGTCCTATTGGCCGGCCACATGGGGAAATGTGCCTCTGAGCGCCTGACGGACCAGCTGAACTCCCTGCGGGAAGACGGGGTTGCCCTGCCGGTGCTTGTTGTTGTTTCGCATCTTCCCGCGCGCGACCGCATCCTTGCGCTGGACGCAGGCGCAGACGATGTGCTGACCGCGCCCTTCCTGATGGGCGAGCTGCTTGCCCGTATCCGGGCGCTCAGCCGCCGCGGCCCCATGCTCCAGCCCCGCCTGCTCTGCGCGGGCGACCTGACGCTCGACCGCGGGCACTGCATGCTGCACAGCCGCGAGGGGCAGGTCCGCCTGTCCGGCAAGGAATTGCAGATCATGGAGCTGTTCCTGCTGCATCCCGGGCAGGTGCTCCCGCGCACCACCCTGCAGCGCAAAATCTGGGGCATGGACCATGAATTCACATACAATAATATCGAGGTCTACCTTTCGCTTGTGCGGCGCAAGCTGCGTGCCATCGGTTCGCAGGCTGCCATCCATGCAGAACGCGGTGTGGGGTATTATCTGGAGGTATGAGAAAGCGGCCCCGCACCTGCCGAAGCAGGCACAGGGCCGCTGTTGTTTTCTGTTTTTACAGACGGCGGTATTTGCCGCGTTCAATCGGGCCGAACAGCCCCGCGATCCACAGCTTCAGCAGAGTCCACAGCCCGCCGCGCCTGATGTTGTCCTGTTTCATGCCATGTTCCCTCCTGTTGTTTTCAGGGTAAGGCAGCTTGCTCCGCTGCACTTTCTGACTCTATTGTACCCTTTTTCCTTCTTGTTGTCCCTCACAAAATTATGAATTTTTTCTTAAGAAATTGTGAAGAGGCTGTCCGCGCGGACAGCCTCCCTTTTTATTCCTCACTCTCTGCATCTGCGCCGAAGCCCAATACCGCCTCGCTTTCCGCCTCGCTCAGCTCGGTTACACCCTTGAGCCTGCGGCGGATGGCGCGCGTGCGCGTGCCGACCAGCTTATCCAGCTCGCGGCTGGCCTGGTCGAGGCGGGTCTGCGTCTGCGTCAGGCAGGCCTCGAACTTGTCAAACTCGGTCTTGACCGCGCCGAGCACGCTCCACACCTCGCCCGAACGCTTCTGGATCGCGATCGTGCGGAAGGACATCTGCAAACTGTTCAGCAGCGCCGCCATCGTGCTCGGGCCTGCGATGTTGACATGGTAGTCCCGCTGGAGCACCTCGACCATGCCGCGGCTGACCGCCTCGGCGTACAGCCCCTCGAACGGCAGGAACATAATGCCGAAATCCGTGGTATACGGCGGTTCGAGATACTTGTCATGGATATCCTTCGCCTCTGCCTTGAGCGTGGCGATCAGCTGCTTGACGCAGGCGTCAATCTGCTCGCGCGAGCCATCCTCATAGGCGTCGCGCAGTGCGCCGTAGGTGTCGCCCGGGAATTTGGAGTCGATCGGCAGCCAGACGTGCCCGCCGTCCTCGACCGGCAGCTTGACCGCATACTCGATCACATTGCGGCTGCCCGGCCGTGTGGCGACGTTGGTCTCGTACTGCTCGGGCGCAAGCATGTCCTCCAGAATCGCGCCGAGCTGTATCTCGCCCACGATGCCGCGGGTCTTGACATTGGTCAGCACCTTTTTCAGGTCGCCCACGCCTGTTGCCAGCGTCTGCATCTCGCCCAAGCCCTTGTATACGCTCTCCAACTGCTCGCTCACACGGCTGAAGGACTGCTGCAGCTTTTCGTCCAGCGTTTTCTGCAGCTTCTCGTCCACAGTGTGGCGCATCTCGTCCAGGCGCTTGCCGTTGTCCGCCTGCATGGCCGCAATGCGCGTTTCCATCGTGGTGCGGATGTTCTCCAGCTTCTGCTCGCTCTCCAGCGCGCCCGTTTTCATGCGCTGCTCAATGAACTGCAGCTGGTCCGTCACGGCTTTTTGCAGCGCGGTCTGGCGCACGGCAAGCTGTTCGCTCAGCTCCCGCAGGCGGGTGTTCTGCGCCTCCGCCACCTGCCTTTGTGCGTTTGCCTGAAGCTCCGCCGTGGACTGCAGCGTTCCGTGGATGGTGCCGCCCACCTCCGTGCGCAGCGCGCGCATCTCTTCCTGCAGCTCCTGTGAAAGGTTCTGCAGGTCGCGCAGTGTCGCCCCCTGTTTCGGCCTGATAAGTACGCAGACCAGCGACAAAACAGCCGCGATACCCGCCAGCGCCAGTGTAATATATTCGGTCATTCGCTTGTCTCCTTTGCCTTGCCTCCCGGGTTGTGTGATATCCGCGGGGGCGCTTTCATAAAGTATAGTATACGAGGAATTCCCCTATAAAGCAACAACGAAGGCGGCGATGGATTTGTTTGACAAGCTGAAGCAAGTACGCATTTCAAAACGGGCGCGGCGCGGCGCCGTGCTGGGGCTGTGCCTGTGCGCGGCGGCGGGGCTGGGCATGCACCTGCTGCCGGGCGGCGCGCCTGTAGGCTGTACACAGGAGGACCTTGCGGACACGCGGGCCGTCATGGCCGTGCAGGCCTCCGTCTCCGGCAGCACGGACGCGCAGAGCGGCGCGGCCGCGGACAAGGTGGTCTATCTGACATTCGACGACGGCCCCTCCGCCACTACGGAAAGCGTGCTGGACACGCTGAAGGCCGAGGGCGTGCCCGCTACTTTTTTTGTCATGGCGGCAGACAACAACGAGGAATACCTGCCCCTGCTGGAGCGCACCGTCCAGGAAGGGCATCTCATCGCACTGCACACCTGCAGCCACGATTACAAAAGCATCTATAAAAGCCCGGACGCCTATTGGGATGATCTGCAGAAGCTGCGCGAAAAGCTGCTTCCATATGTGCCCGCGGACCATGAAATCAAATGGCTGCGCTTTCCCGGCGGCAGCACCAACACCGTCAGCCACCGCTACGGCGGCAGTGATATCATGAAAAAGCTGAAAGCCGATGCGGAAAGCCGCGGCTTCACCTATGTCGACTGGAACGTGTGCGCGGAGGATTCCCTCGGCGGCCACCCCTCGGCCTCTACCATTTACAACAACATCATCCGCGAGGTCGGCGACAAAAACACCTGCGTGGTGCTGATGCACGACACCAACGCCACGAAGAACACGGCCGCCGCGCTGCCGGATGTTATCCGCTGGTTCAAAAATGCAGGCTACCGCTTCGATACCGTGGACCATCTGGAAAAAAAGCCGTAACCGCCGCCGTCGCCCCGCCTGCTGTGGACAAAATACGGCCGGAATATGAAAAAAATGCAAATTTTAATGCAAAAAGCCTGAAAATCCGTTGTGAGAATTGTAAAAAGGCACAAGATATTGTATACTGAATGTGTTTCGTATCTTGCAGCGGAAAGGGCGTGCGCACATGTTCGGCTATGTTTTGCCCCTGACAGCAGAGCTGAAGGTGCGCGAGTGGCACGCCTACCGCGCCTATTACTGCGGCCTGTGCAAGGAGCTGAAGCGTGAATATGGCTTTTTGTCCCGTTTTCTGCTGAATTACGACCTTGTCCTGCCGGCTCTGCTGGCGGAC
>USSI01000170.1 GCA_900557315.1 uncultured Butyricicoccus sp.
TACGGTGACAATACTTGGCTGGCGACGGCCCGGGAAGATAACTCGACGCGCACACTGACTAAAGCAGCAACTTCGGTTGCTGTTTTTTCTTTCTCAGGGAGGTTTGCTATGTTTACATATGTCCTGTTTGATCTTGATGGTACGCTCACGGACCCGCGGGAGGGCATTACCAAATCCGTGCAGTATGCACTCGGTAAAATGGGGATTCAGGAGCCGGATTTAGCTGCGCTCGAACATTTTATCGGCCCGCCGCTTTATGATGAGTTTATGCGTTGCTATGGCTTTGACGATAAGGAGGCGAAGCAGGCGGTCGCTTTCTATCGGGAACGCTTTGGTGAGGTGGGCTGGCAGGAAAATATCCTGTTTGATGGTGTGCCTTCGCTTCTCCGTGCATTGAAGGATGCCGGGAAAAAAATCGCGATCGCATCCTCGAAGCCGACAGTGTTTGTGGAAAAGATTTTACGGCTGTTTGAGATTGATCGCTATTTTGATGCAGTTTCCGGCGCTACGCTGGACGGCTCAGTCGGCACCAAAGCGCAGGTCGTTGCACAGGCGCTGCAGATGCTGCAGGTTTCGGAGCGGAACATGGCGGTTCTGGTAGGCGACCGGATGCATGATGTAGAGGGCGCACATGAAAACGGTATCCCCTGCATTGGCGTCACCCTTGGCTTCGGCGGTCGTGATGAGCTGGATCAAGCAGGCGCGGACCACATTGTCAGTACGTTGGAGGAACTGCAGGAGATTTTATTAGACTGAAAAGGCAGCGCTGGCTGCCTTTTTGTTATATTGTTTCTGGGCGGTATGGAGTGTTTTGTGCCAAGCGCCTGCAGTGGAAGGATGTGGAAACTTAAGGCGCGCTGGACAGCGTTGCTGAATCCAGCAGTCAGAACCCATGTGCTTTTTGTCGGATTCGACGGTTGAAAGCACAGCTTCGCTCCTTTACCGCACGTTTCAAGTGTGGTAGAATAGCAATATGCAGGATATCAGGGGATGGTGCAAGGAATAGGCATGTAGTGTGGCTTGTGTTCGCAAGCATCGGGACGAAGCCCCCTTTAAAAGCGAACGGGGAATACGACGGAGGGATCACATGATTGAATATAAACTGCCGCTGCTCGCGGTTCGGGATGTGGAGGTTTCCAAAAAGTTTTATCATGATCTGTTTGGCTTGGAGGTCGTGCTGGACCTTGGCCGATATGTCACGTTTTCCGGAGGGTTCGCCATTGAACAGGGGTTTGACCGGCTGACCGGCGTGCCGAAATCGACCGTGCTTCATCAGTCCAATAATATGGAGCTGTATTTTGAGACGGATGACTTTGATTCCTTTGTTGACAAGCTGCATGGCATGCTGGATGTTGAGCTGGTGCACCCACCGAGAATGCACGAATGGCATCAGCGCGCGGTGCGCTTATATGATCCGGACTGGCATATGATTGAGGTTGCGGAGGATATGGCAGTGGTTGCATGCCGGCTGCTGCAGGAAGGTCATACTGTTGAGGAAACTGCGCAGATGATCCGCTATCCTGTCTCTTATGTGGAAGAATGGAAGAAAGGTATGGAATAGATATGTTCGGTTATGAACCGGAATTTGTTGACTGCGGCGATGCCCGCATCGCCTGCTATGATATCGGCCGGGGCAGGCCGCTTGTGCTCCTGCACGGCAACGGGGAGGACAGCTCGTACTGGAAAGCGCAGATCCCGGAGTTTACGCGGTTTTACCGCGTGATTGCGGTGGACAGCCGTGGGCATGGTGCGTCCGAAAGCGGTTCACAGGGCCTGTCTTTTTCCCTGATGGCCGAGGATTTGAAAAAGGTGCTTGATGCACGCGGCATCAAAAAGGCGCACATCCTCGGGTTTTCGGACGGCGGCAACCTTGCGATCAAATTCGCGCTGACTTATCCGGACTATGTGGATAAGCTTATCCTCAACGGCGCGAATGTGGAGATGTTTAATGGCATCAAGCCGCATTTCCAGCTGCCGATTTATGCAGCCTACGGTGCGCTTGTGGCCGCAGCGCATGTGAGCAGGAAGGCGGCGCGGCGGCGCGATGTATTTGGCCTGATGGTGCATCCATATGGGGTGGACATGGACGACCTTGCGCGCCTGACCATGCCGACGCTGATTATTGTCGGCGAACGCGACATGGTGCGCGACAGCCAGACACAGGAGATGGCCGCGCGCATTCCGCACTGCCGGGTGGAGGTGTTCCGCGACGGCGACCATTTTGTTGCGGCTAAGCAGCCGTCCCGCTTCAACCGGACGGTCATTGAATTTTTACTGGGGAGATAAACAGATATGCAGTTCATGAAAGCGGGGGAACCCGCGGAAAGCAATATTTTCAACCAGCTGGACGAGCGTAAGCGCGCCCTGCTGGCCAGCGGTAAGGACGTTATCAACCTTTCGATCGGCACGCCGGATTTTCAGCCTGACCTGCATGTGCGGGAGGCGGTCAGCCGCGCGGCGCTCGATCCGGAACAGTACAAATATTCACTGAACGAGACCCGTGCCCTGTTGGATGCGGTGCAGGGCTGGTATCAGCGCCGGTACGGCGTGGAGCTGGCGGACGACGAGATTATGGCAGTCTGCGGCTCGCAGGAGGGTATCGCCCATGTGTGTTTCCCGTTTGCCGGCCCGAATGACCTGATCCTCGTGCCTGACCCGGGCTATCCGATCTTTTCCTTCGGCCCGCTGATGACCGGCGCGACGGTTGCGCTCTATCCGCTCAAAGAGGAGAACAACTGGGTGCTTGATTTCGCGGACATCCCGGAAGACGTGGCCGACCGCGCCAAGGCGATGGTGGTGTCCTATCCCAACAACCCGACGACTGCGGTCGCGGACCGCGCGTTTTATGAACGCCTGGTAACCTTTGCGCGCGAGCATAATATCATCGTGATCCATGACAATGCGTACTCCGACCTGCTGCTGAACGGGGAACAGGGCCTGTCCTTCCTGTCGATCCCGGGCGCGAAGGAGGTCGGTATCGAGTTCAACTCGCTCTCCAAAACCTACAACCTGACCGGCATGCGTGTTTCCTTTGCGCTCGGCAACCGCGAGGTGATCGGTAAATTCCGCGCATTCCGCTCGCAGATTGATTATGGTATGTTCTATCCTATCCAGGCGGGCGCAGTTGCGGCTCTGACCGGTCCGCAGGAAATCGTCGCGCGCAACCGGGAAGGCTACATGGCGCGGCGCGATGCGCTGTGCGGCGGCCTGCGCCGCATCGGCTGGGACGTGCCGGATGCACAGGGCACCATGTTTGTCTGGGCGAAGATTCCCGAACGGTATCCCTCGTCTGTGGATTTTGTGATCGAACTGATGGAGAAAACGGGCGTGATCTGCGTACCGGGCAGCGCGTTCGGCGCGCAGGGCGAGGGCTATGTCCGCTTTGCGCTGGTCGTACCGCCCGAGCGCATGGAGGAAGCGGTGCGCCGTATTGACGAAAGCGGCATTCTGAAAGGATGATATCCCATGATGATCGAGCATGCAGCGCTATATACCATTGACTTGGAGCGGGCACGCGCGTTTTATGAAACATATTTTGACGGTGCCGCGGGCAAGCTGTACCACAATCCGGAAACCGGCCTGCAAACGTATTTTATTTCGTTTGCGGACGGGGCGCGGCTCGAACTGATGACGCGGCCGGAACTGGAGGAGGGCGAGCGTTCCCGGCTTTGGACCGGCTGGTCGCATCTGGCGTTCAAGGCAGGTACCCGGGAAAATGTGGATGCATTGACTGAGCGCCTGCGTGCGGACGGCTATGAAGTTACGAGCGGGCCGCGCGTGACAGGCGACGGCTACTATGAAAGCTGTGTGCTCGACCCGGACGGCAATACGGTCGAAATTATGGCATAAAGGAGACAATATGAAACTTATTTCCTGGAATGTAAACGGCCTGCGCGCGTGTGTGGGCAAGGGCTTTTTTGATTTCCTGGCTGCGGAGCAGCCGGACATGATGTGCCTGCAGGAGACCAAGCTGCAGCCCGAGCAGGCGCCCCAGATCGAGGGATACTGCGAATACTGGAACTCGGCGGAGAAGAAAGGGTACTCGGGCGTAGCGCTATTTTCCAAGACCGAGCCGGAAGCGGTCACCTACGGCCTCGGCATCGACGAGCACGACCATGAGGGGCGCGTGATTACCGCGGATTATGGGGAGTTTTACCTGGTCACGGTTTATACGCCCAATTCACAGGACGAGCTCAAGCGCCTGGACTACCGGATGCACTGGGAGGACGACTTCCGCGCGT
>USSI01000171.1 GCA_900557315.1 uncultured Butyricicoccus sp.
GTTTAAATATGCACCGGAAAACGGCATATGCCCTGAATTTTGATGAAAAATGGCCGCGATGCGGCCATTTTCTGTTTTGTGTCCTGTCTTCTGCACATAAGTTGACAAATACCAGGGAAAACGGTATGCTGGAAAAAAGGACGTTCTGTTTTGAGGAAAAGGGGGAAGCGTATGTCCAATCAGAGTATTATTTTCCCGACCGAGGCACACCGCAAGCTGCATGCCACCGAGGAAATCGCAGGGTTCCCGGTGCGGCCCGGCCTGTTTCTGATGAATGGTGCGACCATGGTGCCCGGCGGCATCAGCTTCACCATCCACTCGATCGGCGCGACCAGCTGCGAACTGTGCCTGTTCCGCCGCACCGAGCAGCAGCCCTATGCCGTGCTGCCCATCCCGGACCGCTTCCGCATCGGCAATACCTGGTCGATGATCGTGTTCGGGCTGGACATCACCCAGTTCGAATACGCCTACCGGATGGACGGGCCGTATGATCCGGCGCGCGGCCTGCTGTTTGACAAGACCAAGTTCCTGCTCGACCCCTATGCCCGTGCGGTGACCGGGCAGAGCCGCTGGGGCGAGCGCCCCTCGGCGGATACCGCGTATCATGCCCGCGTGGTCGAGGACGTGTTCGACTGGGGCGATTATAACGATACGCACATCCCGTTTCAGGATATGGTGATCTATGAGCTGCACGTGCGCGGCTTCACCCAGCATCCGTCCTCGGGCGTGGATCACCCGGGCACGTTCGCCGGGCTGATGGAAAAGCTGCCGTATCTGAAAAAACTGGGGATCAATACAATCGAACTGATGCCGGTGTTCGAGTTCGATGAGCTGGCGGATGAGCGCGTTGTGGACGGCAAGCGCCTGCTCAACTACTGGGGTTACAATACCGTGTGCTATTTCGCGCCCAACACGGGCTATGCTGCCGCGGTCGAGTTTAACCGGGAAGGGACCGAGCTCAAAACCCTGATCCGCACCTGCAATGCAAACGGCATTGAGGTCATTCTGGACGTGGTGTTCAACCACACGGCCGAGGGCAACGAGCAGGGTCCGTTTTTCTCCTTCAAGGGGCTGGACAACAACGTTTATTACATGCTCACCCCGGACGGCAAGTATTACAACTTCTCAGGCGTGGGCAATACGCTCAACTGCAACCACCCCATGGTGCGCCAGTTCATTCTGGACTGCCTGCGCTACTGGGTGGTGGAATACCGTGTGGACGGGTTCCGCTTTGATCTGGCGAGCATCCTCGGCCGCGACGAGGACGGCGGCCCGCTCTCCGAGCCTCCCCTGCTCGAAAGCCTTGCGTTCGACCCGATTTTGGGCCGCGTCAAGCTGATTGCAGAGGCATGGGATGCGGGCGGTATGTATCAGGTCGGTTCGTTCCCGTCGTGGAACCGCTGGGCGGAGTGGAACGGCAAATACCGGGACGACCTGCGCCGTTTTCTCAAGGGGGACGACCGGCTGGCGCAGGCAGCAGTGCAGCGCATCTGCGGCTCGCCCGACCTGTACCCGCCCGAACAGCGGCAGAACGCCTCGGTCAATTTCCTGCCCTGCCACGACGGCTTCACGCTGTACGACCTGTATGCCTATAACGAAAAGCACAACCAGCAGAACGGCTGGGACAATACGGACGGCGCGGACGACAACAACAGCTGGAACTGCGGCGCAGAGGGGGAAACCGACGACCCCGCGATTAACGCACTGCGCAGCCGCCTGCGCAAAAATGCGTTCGCGGTGCTGCTGTGCAGCCGCGGCGCGGCGATGTTCCCGGCGGGGGACGAGTTCGGCAACACGCAGTTCGGCAACAACAACCCCTATTGCCAGGATAACGAAATTTCCTGGCTGGACTGGGGCCGCCTGGAGGAGCATCAGGACCTGTTCGAGTTTGTGCGCGGCATGATTGCGCTGCGGCGCGCGCACCCCATCCTGCGCGGCGCGACCGGCCCTGCCGCGTGCGGCTGGCCGGACGTTTCGCTGCACAACGGCGGCGCGTGGGACGGCTGGATGGACGGCGAAACCCGGCAGATCGGCGTGATGTTCGCCGGACGGAACCCGGCAGGAGCGGGCGACGACATTGTCCTGCTCGCAATCAACGCACATTGGGAAAAGCATGACCAGCATGTACCCGCCGCACCCGGGGGGATGCGCTGGCGGCTGGCTGTGTACACGTCCTGTGAGCAGCCGTTTTGCCCGGATACGCCGTTTGACGGCGCGGTGTTCACGATGGGGCCGCGGTCGGTCGCGGTGGTCATCGCAGAAGCAGTACCGGAAACGGAATGAAAAAAATAAAAGCCGCAGGGCAATGCCCTGCGGCTTTTATCATATCTTTTCACTGACTGACAGGAAGGGGAGGCGGCGCCGGCGCCGTTGTGAACAGACGGCAGGGAGTGGGAACGCGGGGATGCTCCAGCCCCGCGTAAGGAGGAGAATAGGAGGTACATACAGCGCGCGCCTCGGGAGTCAGTGGTGAAAACGGGTTTACTTGGAAGCCTTTGCAGCGCGGATTGCTTCGATCATCATCGGAACAACCTTGAACAGGTCGCCGCAGATGCCGTAGTCCGCTACGTCGAAGATCGGGGCGGAGTCCGCCTTGTTGACCGCGACGATGCACTCGGAATCCTGCATGCCAGCCTTGTGCTGGATTGCGCCAGAGATGCCCAGCGCTACATACAGCTTCGGATGTACGGTCTTGCCGGTCTGGCCAACCTGATGGTCAGCAGACAGCCAGCCGGAGTCGATCGCTGCACGGGAGCCGCCGACTACGCCGCCGAACTCTGCAGCCAGCTCTTCCGCCAGCTTGATGCCAGTCTCTACGTCCTTGGAGATGCCGCGGCCGACGGATACAACCACGTCAGCGCCGGTCAGGTCAACCAGCTCCTTGGCCTCCTTGACAACCTCGAGCACCTTGGTCTCCAGATCGTCAGCGGACAGGGAAACGGACAGCTTCTCAACAGCTACCGCGTTTGCCTTCGCCTCGTCGTACTCGCCCTTCTTCAGAACGCCCGGACGGACGGTCGCCATCTGCGGACGGAAGCGCGGGCAGATGATGGTCGCCATCAGGTGGCCGCCGAATGCCGGACGGGTCATTTTCAGGTTGCGGTCAGAGCGGTCGAGCGCGTCGATCTGCGCCTGCGGCAGGGTGGAAGCTTCCTGCAGGAAGGCAGCGTACTTCTCAACGTCTACGTCGAGGTGCGTGCAGTCCGCGGTCAGGCCGGTGTGCAGGCGGGCTGCGCAGCGCGGGCCCAGGTCACGGCCGATGTTGGTCGCCGCGATCAGCATGATCTCCGGCTTCTTCTCCATTACGGTGTCGCAGATCACCTTCGCGTAAGCGTCGGTGGTGTAGGTCTCAAGCAGGTCGTCCTCAGCTACCAGAACCTTGTCCGCGCCGTAAGCGCCCAGTTCCTTCACCATCGAGTCGCCTACGCCCTTGCCGCCCAGCAGCAGGCCGCAGACCTCGGTGCCCATATCGTCCGCCAGCTTGCGCGCCTCGGAGATCAGCTCCAGCACGGTCGGCTGCAGCTTGCCCTGGCGCTGTTCACAGAATACCCATACGCCGCTGAAATCGGCGAGGTTGGTGTTATTGAAATCAGCCATTGTAGAATTCCCCTTTCAATCAGATGATGTGCTTCTTCTGAAGCTCGCCGACCAGCTCTTCGCAGGTGGACTTGTCCGCACCTTCGAGCATGCGGCCCTGGCCCTTCTGCGGGGGCGTGAAGCTCTTGAAGATGTTGGTGGGAGAACCCTTCAGGCCGATGGTGGTAGGATCGATCAGCGGATCATCCTTCAGGGTGTTATAGTCATAAACCTCAACCGGCTTGGAGTAGCAATCCATAATGCCGCCCAGGGACATGTAACGGGGAGCGTTCAGCTCCTTGATGCAGGTCAGCAGGCAGGGGGTCTTGGTCTGGATGGTCATGTAGCCGTCCTCGAGCATACGCTTGACCGTAATGGTCGCGCCGTCCTTCTGGATGTCGGCAGCGTAGGAAATCTGCGGGATGCCGAGCTTCTCCGCGATCTGGGAACCTACCTGCGCGGTATCGCCGTCGATTGCCTGACGGCCGCAGAATACGATATCGTCGTCCTCGAGGCCAACCTTCTTAACAGCAGCCGCAAGGATCTGGGAGGTAGCGAAGGTGTCCGAGCCGCCGAACTCACGGGCGGATACCAGGACAGCCTCGTCCGCGCCGCGCGCGAGCAGCTCGCGGAGCATGCCTTCTGCCGGCGGGGGGGCCATGG
>USSI01000172.1 GCA_900557315.1 uncultured Butyricicoccus sp.
TACCGTGCCGGTTGGATTGTTCGGGCTGTTGAGCACGAGCGCCTTTGTCCGCGGCGTGATGGCGGCGCAGAGCGCTTCATATGTCAGCTGAAAGCCCGTCCGGGCGGTGTCCAGATACACGGGAATAGCGCCTGCGAGCCGTGTCACGGTCTCGTAAAGCCCAAAGGCGGGAGTCGGGATCACGACCTCGTCGCCGGGGTCGAGGACGCCGGTCAGCGCGCAGTAAATGGCCTCCGTTGCACCGGCGGTGACGAGGATCTCGTCCGCTCCATAGTCAAGCTGACGCGTTTTTGCCTCATAGGCGGCGATCTTTGCACGAAGCGAAGCGCTGCCCTGGTTTGTGGTGTAGTGGGTACTGCCGCCTGTAAGTGCGCGGACAGCGGCCTCGCATATGGGTGCGGGCGTGGGAAGATCCGGCTCGCCGATGGTCAGCGTGATGCACTCCTCACGCTCTGCGGCAAGGGCGGTATAGCGGCGAATGGCGCTCAAAGAGATCCCGCCGAGCGATGTGCAGAGCCTGTCTACCATGCCGTTCCTCCCGCGACCGCTTCATAATAGCGCACGCCCGCTTCCAGCACGCGCTCGTCAAAGTCAAACTCCGCCGTGTGCAGCGCCGGTGTGCCGCCGCAGCCCAAAAACAGAAACAGGCCGGGAAGCCGCTGCTGATAGTATGAAAAATCGTCGCTTGCCATGCTCGGCGCGGTCAGCGCCTCGATGGGAAGCAGCGCAGAAGCCCTGCGGAGCAGATCGGGCGGATTCACAACAGCGGGGTAGCCCTCGCTGAAATGCACGGCAGCCTCGCAGCCGCTGGTTTGCGCGGCATGGCGGCTGATCGTCTCCAGCGCCTCCCGGATGCTGCAAAACGCAGCATCATCGAGTGCGCGCAGACTGCCCTCCAGCCGTGCGCTTCCGGCGAGCGCGTTGCGGACGCTTCCGGCCTCCATGTGTCCAAAGCCGAGCAGGAGCTCCGGCCTTTGCGGGAGCGACAGCGCCGCCGCCTCGTTGTAAAATGCCACGCAGGCGGCAAGCGCGTCGCGGCCGGAGCCGGCGGAGCAGAAATGTGCGCAGCGGCCCGTGGCGGTGAACGTCACCTCGGCCGAGCGCGCCATCATGGGGCCGGGCAAACCGGCGAGCGTCCCGGCGGGAAGCCCCGGCCAGAGATGCAGGGCGAAAATGGCCTTGACGCGCAGCCGCTCAAAAACCCCTGTTTCACAGATCCGTCTGGCTCCGCCGGTCGTTTCCTCGGCGGGCTGAAACACCAGCAGGACGTTGTGCGGCAGATTTTCCTTTCCGCGCAGCCTGCGGCCAAGCTCCAGAGCCATCACCATGTGCCCGTCGTGACCGCAGGCATGCATGCGCCCGCTGTGCTGAGAAGAAAACGGCAGACCTGTCTGCTCCGCAATGGGCAGCGCGTCCATTTCTGCGCGAAACGCCAGCGTATCCGCCGCGCCGAAGTCAAAATAGGCGCATACGGCGCTGTCAAGCGGGAAAAACACCTCGCAGCCGAGCGTGCCGAGGACGTTTTGTAAATAGTCCATGGTCTTGGGCAGCTCGTCGCCCAGCTCGGGGATGCGGTGCAGGGCGCGTCTGTCCACTGTCATGGGGGTGAGCGTTTGCATATCTGAAACCCTTTCTTGTGCGTGTTTGAATGTCATGCGCCTGCGGCTCAAAGCTCCCGCAGGGCGTCCACCAGCGCCGTCTTGGCGGCGGAAGTCTCATCCTTACGCTTGATGATACGCGCGGGACATCCGGCGACCACGCTCTCGGGCGGCACGTCCGATATGACGACCGCACCCGCAGCGACGACCGCACCGCGGCCGATGCGGCAGCCCTCGAGCACCACGGCATTCGCCCCGATGAGCACCTCATCCTCCACAACGACGGGCAGTGCACTCGCGGGCTCGATCACCCCGGCCAGCACCGCGCCTGCGCCGATGTGGCAGCGTGCGCCGACCATCGCCCTGCCTCCGAGCACCGCACCCATGTCGATCATGGTACCTGCGCCCACGCTTGCGCCGATGTTGAGGATGGCGCCCATCATGATGACCGCGCCCTCTCCGATCTCGACCTGCTCTCGAATGATGGCGCCCGGCTCGATCCGGGCGTTCAGCCCCTTCGTGTCCAGCAGAGGAACGGCGGAATTGCGGCAGGTGCTCTCGATCACGATATCGGCAATGGCGTCCTGCTGCGCCCGGACGGCGGGGCCGATATCCCGCCAGTCGCCAAACACAATTTTTGTCCCGTCTCCCGCCGGAAAGACTCTTGCATTCGGAAAGCTCGTGGGCGAGCGTTCCCAGAGGTAGACCTTGACCGGCGTTTTTTTCTCGGCAGTGCGGATATATTCGATCAGTTCCGCTGCATTCATATGTGCTCTCCTTTTCATGCTTATTTACTGTAAATCCATCATATCGGATACTTCGATGCAATACAATGCACAATAATGCGAAGATTATTGCAAAAAATGCTCATTTCGCCGCCATAAAACGCTGAACTGCCAATTTGCCGCCGCCTTCTGCGGCTGGCCAGCAAAAGACCGCTGACCCGCGCTCTGAGCGCAAGGTCAACGGTCTTTTAAAGATTAAAGACAAGTATCTTTAGCAGTGACTCTGAATCATCATGCCTGATGAAGGCATGCCGATCTCGATTCCCCAGCCGGACAATAGGCATATTTTCCTATAAGTGACGCAGCAACTGCCGTTGGATGCGAAATGGCGCTTGACATATGGACGCAATATTTGGTTCCCAGATTTCCTATGTGGACTTCTTTTGTTGCAAACGGCAGAAGCCTCGCTGGTTTTACAGGCCGTATTTTTCCGCAGTGGAATCGATCGCCCTGCGGCATTTCTGCACGCCGGCCGCAATGCCATCCGGATCCTTGAAAATTGCCGATGAGAGGATCATAACGTCCGGGTTACAGGCAATCACGGGTTCCATGTTGTTCCAGCGCAACCCACCGTCCACCGCCAGCTCGCAGGCGGGGTTCTTCTCGTCAATCTCCCGACGCGCGCGCTGGATCAGATTGATGGAGCTTCTGCGCCAATCCCAGTTATCTTTGCCGTCAGTCTTGCTGACGCCATGGATGACGATTTGCAGCCGGTCAATGTCATAGATGGACTCGTCCACGAAGCACAGTGGAGTGTAGCAGCCGAGTGTCAGGCCGAGCTTCATGTCGAACTCGTGACAGTAGTTCATGATGTAGGCAAGCGGCGCGCCGATGAAGTGCTCCGCAGGGAGAATCAGCATATTGCAGCCTGCCGCAGCAATCTTTTCGATGAACAGACGATCACATTCTCTGGTATAGAAATGACATTCGATCGGCTTTTCCGTGACGGGGCGGATGCCCTCAATGATCTGGTGTCCGCCCATTAGCTGCATATTCTTTAAATCATACATGTCTGCGGCATCGGAATGGATATAGTCGGCGCCAGCGTCTGCCGCGGCCTTGACCGCGCCTGCGATGTTGCCGTAGTTTACATGTGCTAGGCCAGCAGCGATTTTAATGTGTTTCATCAGAATTTCCTCCTTATTGTGGTTCGCAGTGTGGATGCTGAATCAGCTGACCCTCCGTGACGGTCGCGACACAGCGACACCAGAGATCGCGGATCGGATTTCCGTTGAATATGGCGAGATTGGCATCTTTTCCCGGCGCAAGTGAGCCAATACGCGCGTCAAGACCGAGAATGCTTGCCGCGGTGCTGGTGATGGAGGCAAAGCCGTCCTGCTCGGATAAGCCCGCGCCGACGCACATTCCGACCGCCAAAGGCAGATACCAGAGATGGGTCGCCGGAAGATCGGTCATGATTGCGACCGATACGCCGGCTCGGCGCAGGAGTCCTGCCGTGGATAGCCGCTGCTGCATCACCTCCGGCTTTTGCGGGAAGTTGCCGATCGGCCCCAGAATGACCGGGCAACCGCTTGCGGCGATTTCATCGGCGATCAGATAGCCCTCTGTGCAGTGATCCAGCGTCATTTCAATGTCCAGCTCCTTGCGGATCCGGAGCGCTGTCATGATATCGTCAGCGCGGTGGCAATGGGCTTTAAGTGGTATTTCACGGCGGATTACGGGCAAGAGAGACTCAAGCTGCGGATCCCGCGCGGGCGGCTCAGCGGAACGCTCGGCTGCCTGCTGACGCTTCTGCTCGTACTCCTTTGCGCGGTAGAGCGTATCGCGCACAAGCGCGGCGATCGCCATTCGGGTGACCGGCGCGCGGCGGT
>USSI01000173.1 GCA_900557315.1 uncultured Butyricicoccus sp.
CTTGGTATGCTGGAAGCCGTGGGTGAGGTGTTCCCCGAGGCTAAGTACCAGCGCTGTACCGTCCACTTTTACCGCAATGTGTTCTCTGTGACGCCTCGCTCCAAGATAAAGCTGGTGGCAAAGATGCTGGGGGCGATCCACGCCCAGGAGAGCAAGAAGGCTGCCCGTGAGAAAGCCAAAGCCGTGGTGGAGCAACTGTGCGCTATGAAGCTGAAGAAGGCTGCCAGGAAGGTGGAGGACGGCATTGAAGAAACGCTGACTTATTGCGATTTTCCCAGTGAACACTGGACGCGTATCCGTACCAACAATGTCCTTGAACGGCTGAACCGGGAGATCCGCCGCCGAACCCGTGTGGTGGGCAGTTTCCCGGATGGCAACTCCGCCCTCATGCTGGTCTGTGCCCGGCTGCGCCATGTGACCGGCACCCAGTGGGGCAACAAAAAGTACATGAACATGAAGCACCTGGAGGCTGCTCCGGAGGATGCCTCCATTGCTGGCTGACTTCACTCATGCCAGACCCTGCAAACCAAAGTGCGAAAAATACTTGACACTACCACTTAAAATAGAAAAATTTCACAGAAATGAATTGAGTAAGAACCAATTAAATAAAAAGTTGCAGTAAAACGCAAATTTGCGGATTTCTGCAACTTTTTTGATTATTGCCACTCCGGCTGTGCCAGGCGTTATAGGGTGCAAACACTGTTGCTTTGATAATACGCGGATGGAGAATTTCTTCGCTATGCTCCAGAAAAAATTAATTTATCGCCTGCATTACGCTTTCTAACCGCAGGATCAGGTCCGGCAGAAAATAGTCTGTTGGATTGAGAGCTACTATAAGCGCTTCCGACGCAATACTGTCAGCAAAGACAATCTGCCTCTGCATGCTCAAGCCGCACGCAGCAGCTGAAAGCCCAAGAGTAAGTGGCATGGTCGGTTATGTTGGGCGTACAGCTTTATTGTATTACTCCAACCGCAAAACTTTCGTTTTGCGATACATCCTCTGCTTTTCCTTATGTCTTACTTTTTGCTGACCGTCAACAACGTGTCCCCGTGGGTGACTGTGCCAATGTGCGCGTCGATCGCTTCGAACGCATCCGCGTTTGTGATAATCACCGCAGTGGTTGTGCTGTATCCGGCAGTGCAGATCGCATCTCTGTCAAATTCGACCAGCAAATCGCCCTTCCGCACTCGATCCCCCTCCTTCACATGCATATGAAACGGTTCCCCGTTCAGGCTGACCGTATCAATGCCGATGTGGAGTAACACTTCAGCACCATCCACCGTTTGCAGCCCTACCGCATGACCGGTCTCAAACACAATACTAATTGTGCCATCCGCCGGCGCATATGCTTTGCCCTCAGCCGGCAGGATGCCTACGGTGTAGCCCAGCAGACCAGCAGCGAATGTCTCGTCCTCAATCTCCTACGCGGAGATCGCCTGGCCGCTGATCGGAGATGTAATGCAAAACTCTTTTTTCTTACCAAATTTGCTGAAAAAACCCATCATATTCCGTCCCTTTCTCGCCGTATTTTTTTGTTACAATGCACTCTTTCCCGGTGTAAAACATACGCTTATATATGTTATAGATACAGTGTAACAGTTAATTTCGACATCCGCAACCGGCAGCGACAAGATTAGGACAATGTCTGTTATTTGGTAGCGCTTCACATAAAATGTGATAAATCACATATCCTTGCGTATGGTATCACGGTACTGCAGATAGCGCAGGATGAGGAATTCATTGACCTGAAACAGCAGATTGCTCGGCCAGTATTCCACGGTGCTGCTCAGCTCGACATGATGCGTAAAGAATGGGATGTTGATATCGCTTAGATAGATCAGTCGGTTGCTTTGAATGCGGCAAATGGACACTACTATGCCGCCGCGCTGCTTGACCTGTTCAGCCGCCTGATTGACAAAAACATTGTCGCCCGACAGCGAAATGAAGAACACCAGATCTCCTTCGTTGATGCGCCCGATCAGCTGGCGCATTTCTTCTTCGCCCTCGATGACATGCAGCAGCTTATTGGCGTTAAAAAACTTTTGTTTCAGGTCGCACGCAGCCAGCTGCTGCACGCTGCCCGAACCGTACACATAGGTCTTTCCCGCGCGGTCTATCAGCGAAAACAGGTCACTGAGCTCGACTGTGCTGATATATTCCAAAGTCTGCTGATAATCCTGTACGGTGCGCTCAATCGTGTCGCGTGGAAAGGCGCTGCTGTCCGACGGTTCCTGCCATTTGAGCACGACCTTGAGTTCGCTGAAGCCCTTCAATCCGAGCTTTCTGGCAAAGCGCAGGATAGTGGTGTGCGAGATGTTGCAGGCTGCGGCAAGCTGGTCGATTGAGATTGACCGGCACTCGGCAGGATGCTGGCGGATATACTCCCAGATATAGAGTTCGTTTTCGCTTAGCTTATGGTAGTTCTGCTCGATCAGGTCTTCCAGTCTCATGTTCTCCTCCATTTCGGTAGGCGAGATATTTGAGGAACAGCAGTTCGACCAGAATAAAAAAGGAGGTGGTCGACTGGTACTGCGTGCCAAGCATAGGCATTTCCATCTCCACCGTGCCAATATAAAGCTGCATCGGGCACAATTGGGCGAGCGTATTATCCCGCCGGCGGGTGATGGACACGGAAGGGATACTGCGCACACGCAGCGCGCGCGCCAGTTGCAGCACTTGCGGCGACTCGCCCGATACGGATAGGATGATGACCAGATCCCGTTCGGTCACGTTATGCAGCAGCACACCTGTTTCGGTGCCCGCATGGATGGTGTAAAACCATTTGCCGCAGGAGAGAAACGTGCGGCACAGTTCACGCGCGACCGCGTCCTGCAACATGCCGGATGAAAATACATAGAGGTTTTCCGCTTCATCGATACGCCGGAACAGTGCGGTACAGTCTTTCGCGCGAATCTCGGCAATCATGTCGGAGTAGACCGCACAGGTCTGCTCGATATAGTCCGGCGGCGCCTGTTGCGGCTTTTCCTCCATGCGCAGCAACACCTTGAGTTCGCTGAATCCGTGCAGTCCGAGTTTGCGTGCAAAGCGCAGAACCGTTGTGCGCGACACATTGCAGCGGCGGCCGAGTGCTTCGATGGGCAGCGCGGCGCACTCGCGCCGGTGGGCAGTGATGTAGTTCCAGATATACAGGTCGTTTTCTCCCAACTGCGATCGGTGCTCATTGAACAACTCGTCCAGCGTCATGGCAGTGTCGCCCCCAATTCCTTGTTGTTATCAACAGTATATCAGCCGCGAAAACATTTGTCCAGCAAAGCCGCTATATGAATACAAAGCCGCACGGAAACCGATCGGTTTCTGTGCGGCTTTGTTCATGGGGAAGTGAAAGAGTATAGGTGGCTTATTTCAGTTCGGGCCAGTAATCCTTGTTGGCCTCGATCAGGTCGTCCAGAATCAGTTTGGCGACACGTGCGCTCGGCACGGTTTTGGACAGCGTCAGCGCCTGCCACAGCTTCTGATAGCTGCCTTCGATCCACGCTTCCACTGCCAGCTTTTCGACGCTAACCTGCTGCTCCATCAGGCCCTTCTGGAACTGCGGGATCGCACCCTGGCAGATGCGCTCATAGCCATTGGAGCCGACGATGCAGGGAATCTCGACCATGGCGGTTCGGTCAAAGTTCTCGACCGCCCCCTCATTCGGTACGATCAACAGGAAACGCTCCTGCGTGTTTTCCGCGATCGCGCAAGCCAGGTCGACGATGTAGGTCGCGTGAGCGTCGGCCTCAAAACCGCCGTCCTTGGCTGTGCCCTTGGCGATGATGTCGCGGCAGATGCCGAATACATGCTTCTCGCGGCCATCCATGACCTCGTTGGCACGGGTGTAGTTCGGATCGGAGTGCTCGACGACATAATCCGGGAACAGGTAGTATTTCAGATAGGTGTTCGGAATGGTGGACGGATCGACCGCGTACACATCACGCGCCTTCTGGAAGGTGGCGACCCAGCTGTCATCGACATGCTGGTTGGTCATGGAAAGCGCGTCGGCAAAGCCGTTTTCCGCGATGTGTTTTTTGATCGCGGGCATCAGATCGTTGCCATCCTTGTCATAAATCTTATGCCACCAGCCGAAGTGGTTCAGACCGTAGTAGCCGACTTGCATCTCCTTGCGGCTCTTGAGGCCAACCATGTTGGCCATCTTCTCTTCCAGATCAATCGGCATGTCGCAGATATTGAGGATCTTAGAGTTCGGAC
>USSI01000174.1 GCA_900557315.1 uncultured Butyricicoccus sp.
GGCCATGGGCAGGCGTGCGTCTGCGTTCTGCTCGAACAGCACCTCACCCGTATCCGCGTCCATCACCACCGCGCCCTGCGCGCTCACCGCGCCCGACGCGGGCACACAGAGCACGCAGAGCAGCAGTGCGCATAACAGTTTTTTCACCGTCGAACCACTCCCCTGCATAACAAAACCTACTCAGCATTTGTGTGAGTAGGTTTTGCGGGGGAAAGCGGCATTATTCGTCGGTTTCCGGGGTTTGCGGGGCGGACGGCTCTGCCTTTCCCTTGTAGCCCTCCATAAAGCTGGAAACCTTGTTGATCGCACCCGGGATCATCTCGACCAGACGGTCAACCGTGGTCGATGCCTGTGCGTTGACGCCGAGGATATTGGCGCTGCCGTCGCGGCCGATAATCAAAAAGCAGACGGGTGAAACCGTGACGCCCGCGCCGCCGCCGCCGCCAAAGGCCAGCGGTGCGTTCTGCGGCATGTGCTTGGGCGCGAAATCGCTCCCGCCCGAGGCAAAGCCGAAGGTCACCTTGGAAACCGGGATGACGGTCGTGCCGTCAGCGGTGGTGATCGGCGTGCCGATGATGGTATTGACGTCCACCATTTCCTTGATTTTTGCCATGGTCTCGGTCATCAGGTTGCTGATGGGATGCTCATTCATGTTTTATCGCCTCTTCTTTCTTAATCAGCCGTTTATACAGGCTATATAATTCCCTGCCGTGCCGCAGCGCCACGAACAGCAGCCGCAGCGGACGCAGCGAACAGAATACGGTAAACGCCCATTCGGTGTGGCCGGCTTCAAAGTCCGCATCCACATCGACATGGTAATCCTGCATATCAAAAGTATTCTCCAGAAATGGTACGATCATGCCGGTAAGCGCAGCAGCTTCCCCCAGAAAAATACCGGTTTTCGCCGCGTCGTCCGTGCCGATCAGCACGCGCACGCGCAGGCGGCTGAAGCGCAGGGTATCCGCCATTTCGCTCAGAAGCGTCATCGCCAGCGTGACAAGCTCGCCGACGTCCAGTTCCTCCCGGTTAAGGGAGTAGCGGTATTTGGGACGTTTACGCGCTTTTTTTGGTTTTGGAGCCTCTTCCCGTTTTTTTTCGGGCGCGGGTGGTTTGAGATGCCGCGGCCGCGGCCAGTCCGGGATGCGAACCACGCCATAGCGCACTTCCACGCTCACTTCACCGTTCACGCCCACCGCTTCCACGCCGGCGCGTATCCCGAGCAGCAGAAGAAGCGCAAACACCCAAATCCCCAGCAGCACCGCAACAATCCACAGGATCACGGACATCAATGCTCACTCCGTTTCCGCCTGCCCGCCGCCGGGCGCAGGCTCCATGTGCAGCTGTTCCTCTGCCGGCGGTTCCGGCAGGGGCGCATCCATAGCCAGTTCCATCTGCCCGCTGTCTTCAAGCGGAGGCAGTGCGGGCAGTTCGCTCAGGCTGCTGATGGCAAACGTCCGCAGGAATGTCTCGGTGGTGCGGTACAGAATCGGGCGGCCAGGCACATCCATGCGGCCCGCCTCCACAATCAGCCCTTTTTCGACCAGGGCCGCGACCGTGCCGCCCGAGTCCACACCGCGCAGCTGGTCGATAAATGCGCGCGTCACCGGCTGCCGGTAGGCGACGATGGTCAGCACCTCGAGCGCCGCCGGGGACAGCGAAGGCGGTTTACGCGATTCGGTCACACGGCGCACCGCATCCGCATACAGCGGCCGCGAGCACAGCTGCAGCTTGTCCTCCAGCCGCAGCAGCATGATGCCGCGGTTTTCAAAATCATATAAGTTTTCCAGAGACGCCGCGGCCTCCATCAGCGCCCCGCGCGAAGTTTCGAGTGCGGCGGCCAACCGGTCTACCGGCACCGCATCGCCCGCGGCAAAAAGCACGGCCTCCAGGCCGGCTTCGAGTTCGGTCATTTGGCGTTACTCCCCTTTATTATTTGTCAGCGTCAGCTCGATATCCTCGCCGTCGCCCTCCAGCCGGATGCGCCGCGTTTTGGACAGCTCCAAAACCGCAAGGAAGGTCGCCACGATTTCGGAACGGCTTTTTGCATCCTCGAACAGCCGTTTGAACGGCAAGCGGATATGATGGACGAACCGCCGGAGGATGGCAGTGATCCGCGTTTCCACCGGCGCCGGCTCGCGCCCGACAATACCGGAAAATGCGCTTGCCGGCGGCGGCACGCGCCGCTGTGCACGGCGCAGCATATTGTTCGCCGCGCGGATCAGGTCGCTGACGGACTGATGGTATTCTTTCGGCGCATCGCCCAGGTTTTCCGGGGGCTTGACAAATATATCCCGGCCGACCTCCCCCTTTTCCCGGAAATACGGTGTGGCTTCCTTCAGCCGCTGGTATTCCAGCAGCATCTCCACCAGGCCGGCGCGCGGGTCCTCGTCCTCCTCCTCTTCATGGCGGGGCAGCAGCATTTTGGACTTGATGTAAACCAGTTGGGCCGCCATCGCCACAAAATCGCCCGCAACATCAAGGTCCATTTCCTCCGCGGTGTGCAGCACCTCCATGTACTGGTCGAGTATCTCCGTGATCGGGATATCATAAATGCTGACCTTGTTTTTCGCAATCAGGTGCAGCAGCAGGTCGAGCGGCCCGTCAAAATTCTCCAGATGAAATTCCATGATTCACCTTACAGGCACAGGCTGATAAACCGCGCCGCCCAGCCCAGTATCTGATTGCCGACGTTCATCATGATGATATCCAGCCAGCCTCGCCACAGCGCGAATACAAACAGCAGGATAATAACCGGCTGGTATTTTTGTATCTTGAGCGACCACGAGAACGGCAGATAGGCATCCAGCACACGCGAACCGTCCAGCGGATGTACCGGAATCAGGTTGAATACGCCGAGGCCGACAGACATACTGGCGACAATCGCCAGGAATTCTCCCAAAACCTGCATAAACACGCTGTCGCCGTATACCCATACCAGAAAATACAGGCAATATGCGACAAACGCGGTCACGAAATTTGCCACCGGGCCAGCCAGCGCAGTCACTGCCATACCTGTGCGGCGGTTTTTAAAGTTAGAGATATTCACCGGCACCGGCCGCGCCCAGCCGAAACCGAACAGCAGCAGGCACAGGAAGCCGACCGGCTCGATATGCGCCAGCGGCGACAGCGTCAGCCGTCCGGAATCACGCGCCGTGCGGTCGCCCAGCAGGTAAGCCGCACCGCCATGCGCGGCTTCGTGGACGGACAGGCAAAGAACAATCGCGGGCAGCGACAGCGCAAGCGTGATGAACGCAGAGCGCAGGTCGCCGCTCAGCAGACTTCTCCAAAGCAAGGGTTAACTCCTCCCGTTACAGGCGCGGATGCGCCTTGTTTTTTATCTTGCGGCCATCCCCTCTTCCCACATTGTGCCCATTTTTTACAGGCGTTAACAGAGGAAATGCACCGCTCCCGCCCCAGCCCAGCCTGCGCCGTGCGGGCGGAATTCCCTGCGATGATAGAAATTATATCACGATTACAGGAAATTGTCACCTCTTTCTTTCCCCGTTCCCGTTCTCCGGCTGTTTGCGGGACAGAATACCCATTTTTCGTCCATTTTCCCCGCTGTTTTCCGACTCATGTATTTCCATGACATCGCGGCGCCATTTCCTTTGCCATTTCCCGCGGAATGTGTTATCTTTATAATATAGTGCCTTTTATCCTCTGGTTCCGAAAGCGCGGAAGGGCATCCGCCCGGGCGGGGGATTCCTGTTCCGGCGCTTTTGCCTGGTTTGGAGCAAACGCAATATTTTCAAGGCACCATGGTTAGGAGGGCTGCCGTGTGCCGCATACAAAAACAAAAAAACGGCTGTTTCCGGTCTGCCTGCGGGATTTCCTGATTTTTGTCTTTATTTTTGTCTGTGCTGTCGGGGTATGCGCCCTGCTTCGCGTGGCGGACAGCAGCGATGGTTTTGCTTTTCCGGTATTCGTGCTTGCCGTACTGCTGATCTCCCGGTTCACCAACGGTTATCTGTTCGGTACGCTCGCAGCCCTGCTGAGCGTGATTGGCATCAACTACATTTTCACCTATCCTTACTGGGAATTTAATTTTACGCTTTCCGGCTACCCTCTCACCTTTTTGACCATGCTGGGCGTCTCGCTCGTCACCTGCACGATGACAACCAAGATCAAGGAGCAGGACCGTCTTCGTGTGGAAAGCGAAAAGGAAAAAATGCGTGCAAATCTGCTCCGCTCGGTCTCCCACGA
>USSI01000175.1 GCA_900557315.1 uncultured Butyricicoccus sp.
AAATATTGTATATAATGAGTATATACAAAGTGAAAGGAGCGGATGGCATGGAGATCATCCTGTCCAACGTTGACGGCACGCCGATCTATGAGCAGATCGTGCGGCAGATCAAAGCCAAAATCGTCGGCGGGGAGCTCAAAGCGGGAGAGGCGCTGCCGTCCATGCGGCTGCTGGCAAAGGAGCTGCGCATCAGTGTAATTACGACCAAGCGCGCATATGAGGAGCTCGAGCGCGAGGGGTTTATTATTACCCAGACCGGGCGCGGCAGCTTTGTCGCCCCGGTGGGCGTCGAGCTGCTGCGCGAGGAGCAGCTGCGCGCGGTGGAGGAGCACCTGACGAACGCGGTGCGCGCCGCGCATCTGGGCAATCTGGACGAAACCGAATTTCTCGACATTGCGAAGACGCTGTTTGAGGAGGAAATATAATGGATAACGCACTGGAAATCAAGGATTTGTGCAAGCAGTATGAGGGTTTTGCACTGGAAAACGTCAGTTTTACCCTGCCGCGCGGCGCGGTGATGGGCTTTATCGGCGAAAACGGCGCGGGCAAGACCACAACAATCAAGTCCATCCTGAACCTGATCCACCGCGACGCGGGCGCGATCCGCGTGCTCGGGCTGGACAACATCAGCGACGAGCGCGCGGTCAAGGAGCGCATCGGCGTGGTGCTGGAGGACGGCTGCTTCCTCAACACCCTGAACGCCCGGCAGGTGGATACGCTGATGGGCAAGGCCTACAAAAGCTGGCAGCCGGAACAGTTTTTCGGGTATGTGAAGCGATTCGGCATTGACGAGCGCAAAAAGATCAAGGACTATTCCAAGGGCATGCGGATGAAGCTGTCCATTGCGGCGGCGCTGTCGCACGGCGCGGAGCTGCTCATCATGGACGAACCGACGAGCGGCCTTGACCCGGTGGTGCGCGACGAGGTGCTCGACCTGTTTTACGACTTCATGCAGGACGAGGGGCACGCGATCCTTTTGTCCAGCCATATTACAAGCGACCTCGACAAGATCGCGGACTATATCACCTTCATCCACGGCGGCCGTATCGTGCTCTCCGAGCCGCGCGACGAGCTGCTCGACACCTACGGCGTGCTGCACTGCACGGCCGACCAGCTCGCATCCCTCGACCCGGCGGCGGTTCGCGCAAAGCGCGTGGGCGCGTTCGGCTGCGAGGCGCTGGTGCGGCGCGGCGGTGTGCCGGAGAACTGGGCGGTCGAGCCGGTCAATATCGAACAGATCATGCTGTTCCTGACGAGAGGGGAGAATGACCGATGAAAGCCATGCTGTATGCGGACTGGATGAATTTCCGCCAGTCGATCCGCTCGATCCTGTTTGTACTGGTCGTATTCGCTTTGTCAGCGTTTGCGTTCAGCGGACCGATGTTCTTTAACTTTACCGTGGTGTTCCTGAGCATCATAGTGCCGACCACGCTGTTTGCCGCCGACCAGGCCTACGGCTGGAACCGCCTGAGCCTGTCCATGCCCATCCTGCGGAGGGACGTGGTCGGGAGCAAATTCGTCATGGGCGCGCTGGTCAATGTGGTTCTGCTGGCAGTCAGCACGGTCCTGACCGTGGTTTACGTTCTGGCCAACGCAACGGGCAACCCGGCGGCTGATTTGATGGAAAATCTGGCAGGCATCTTCGCCTGCGAGGCGGTTGCCTTCCTGATGATGGGTGTGCTGATGGCACTCTCCTTCAAGTTTGGCATAGAAAAGGGGCGATATATCATCATAGCGTGCGTGTGGGTGCCGGTGCTCGGCGTATTCCTGCTGGAACGGCTTCCGTGGTTTGAAACCGCGCTGCACGCGGCGGGGAACTGGCTGAACACTGCCGGGCAGGCACAGATCGGCCTGCTGCTGGCGGCGGCGCTCGCAGCCAGCCTGGTGGTTTATGTGATCTGCTATCTCATCAGTGTGAAAATCTATCAGAAAACCGAGCTTTGAGGGGAGGGAACCCAATGAAAGCCATGCTGTATGCGGACTGGATGAATTTCCGGCAGTCGCTGCGCGCGGTCGTGCTGATTATGGCGTTCTGCCTGGTCTGGACGGCGGCGACCGGGGAGCCTATGATGTTTTCCATCATGCTGGTATCGGCGAGCTACCTGTTCCCAAACACGGTATTCAATGTTGAGCAGACGAGCGGATGGAACAAGCTCAGCCTGAGCATGCCCGTCCTGCGGCGGGACGTGGTTGCGAGCCGCTTTTTGCTTTCGCTCGCGGTCAATGCCTCCATGCTGGCATGCGGGCTGGTGTTTTCTGCGGTGTTCTGTATGCTGGTGCATACGGAAACGACGCTGGCCGAGTGCATCGGGGCGGCGCTCGGCGGCGAGGCCGTGGCGCTCGTCCTGCTCGGTGTGCAGATGGCGGCGGCGTTCAAGTGGGGGATCGGGAAGTCGGGCTATGTGCTGCTGGGAATCTTTGCCCTGTTCATGCTGATTCCTGTCGCGGTTCTCGCTGTTGACCGGCTGGAGATCGCCCCTGCGCAGGCCGACGGATTGCGGGCCTGGCTGGCAGGGCTAAGCGACGCATCGGCACTCCTGCTGCTGCTCGGCTGCGTACTGGCGGCGCTCGCGGTGTATGCGATCTGCTATTTCATCAGCGTACGGATTTATCGGAAAAAGGAGCTGTGAGGGGAGTGCAGACAGTATGCGTGAAATGCTGTATATCGAATGGGACACTGCGCGGTTTTCGATTAGCCGGATGCTGCTTCGTGTCGGCGTATTTGCTGTGGTGGGGCTGGTGATTGGCGGTCCGGCGATGCTGTGCTTTCTTGTCATCATGCCTTCGGTCCTGCTCCCGCGAATCCTGTGCGAATCAGACGCTTCCGAGCAGTGGGCGGCATACCGCATGACCCTCCCCGGGGGACGCACGAGTGCGGTAGCGGGCAGATTCCTGTTGGCGCTGGCGTGCAATGCAGTGCTGGCGCTGGCCTGCGCAGCGGGTATGCTGGTTTGCTGCCTCGTGCTTGGTACGATGCATGCAATGCCGCGCTATGGTGCAATCCTGCTGCTCTGCGAAGCGTGGGCGCTGGGGTTCAGCGGGATCATGCTTGCGGTATCCTATCGCTGGAACATAGACAAGGCGAATTATATTGTGAACGGCCTGATTGCACTGGGCTGGGTTGGCGTGGCTGCCGGGAGCAGGATAGAGAGGATTCATACCGCATGGCAGGCGGTTGGCGCAGGCCTGTCTGCATGGCTCGCAGGAAATGGGCTTGCAACAGCGTTCCTGCTGGTTGGCTGCGCATCCATTGTTTTTGGGCTTTGTTATTACTTGAGTGTGTGTTTTTATCAGAAGAAGGAGCTGTAACCATGAAATACTGCGAAAAATGCGGGCGCAAAGTAGATACTGATGCGGATACCTGCCCGTATTGCGGCGCGCCGCTGCGCGAGATGCAGGACGGCGAGCTGAGCGAGGAAGAACTGCTGCTGCTCGGCCTGCTGTAAGGAGGCTTACAGAATGAAAAACACAGGCAAGTGTCCCAAGTGCGGCGGGACGCATATCATCCGCGTGCCGGATAACACGCGCCGCTATGGGAGCGGGAACAACATTTATACTTCAAAGGTCACATTGTTCGGCAAGATACCGGTGATCCGCTATGTCTGCTATGACTGCGGCTATGTGGAGAACTGGGTCGAGAACCACGAGGAGCGCAGTAAGCTTCTGCAGGCATTCGGCAGCCATACATAAAAGCAGGAGAAACACCATATCCTGAACCTAAAGGGAGGGATATGTTTGCTGCCGGTTTTGATTATCAGCCTGTTGATACCGCTCTCGGTCGGTGCGCTGGCTGGCGCGCTGACAATGGGCAGCATGGCGCAGTACGCTGCGCTGGCGCAGCCGCCGCTGTCCCCGCCGGGCTGGGTGTTCCCTGCGGTGTGGACGGTATTGTACCTGCTGATGGGGCTTGCGTGCTACCTGATTTGGACATCGGAAGCGCCGCAGGCGGAGAAAAAACGCGCGCTTACGCTGTATGGCGCGCAGCTTGTCCTGAATTTTATCTGGCCGCTGCTGTTTTTTGAGGCCGGGGAATTCGGGGTGTCGTTGATCTGGCTGGCGCTGCTGACCGCGCTGGTCCTGGCGACCGCCGCCGCCTTCGGGCACATCAGCAAAACAGCCGCATGGCTGTTGGCGCCGTATTTGCTGTGGCTGGTGTTTGCCGCCTATCTGAATGCCGGCGTTTGGCTGCTGAACGGA
>USSI01000176.1 GCA_900557315.1 uncultured Butyricicoccus sp.
GGAAGTCCACGATGAACCCGCAGAAATCGGGCCGCACCGCGCAGACGGCCGCCACGTCGTCGGCACGGAACATCCCGCACAGCTTCACGCGCGGGGCGCGCGCCGTTTCAGGATCACGCAACCAGGCAAGCGCCTGCTCGCGACGAGCATGCCGGCTCGTCATCGCAGGGCTCCCTCAGCGGCGCGGCGAAACTCGGCGAGCGTGGCTGCGCGGTCGTTGGCGCGCATCAGCGCCTCCCCGATCAGGGCCGCATCGGCGCCGAGCGCCGCCATCGCCGCCACGTCGTCGGCCGTGCGCACGCCGGACTCGGCGACGTACACCGCATCCGCCGGCACCGCCTCGCGCAGGCGGCGCGCGTTGTCGAAGTCGACCGAGAAGTCCTTCAGGTTGCGGTTGTTCACGCCGATCAGCCGCGCACCCGCTGCGGCCGCGGACTGCATCTCCGCTTCGTCGTGCGTCTCCACAAGGGCGGACAGGCCGAGCCGGCCGCAGATGTCCAGGTAATCTTTCAGCGTATTCGTGTCCAGCAGCGCGCAGATCAGCAGCACCGCATCCGCGCCCATCACCTTGGCCTCGTAAATCTGGTATTCGTCTACCGTGAAATCCTTGCGGAGCATGGGCACGTCAACCGTCAGCCGCACCGCGCGGAAGATGTCATCCGAACCGAGAAACCATTTCGGCTCGGTCAGCACGGAAATGCAGTCCGCGCCCGCTTCCTCGTACTGTCCGGCGATGCCGATGTAGTCGAACTGCGGGTCGATCACGCCCTTGGAGGGGCTTGCCTTTTTGACCTCGCAGATAAACGCAGCTTCCCTGCCGGCAAGCGCCTTTTCAAACGGGAAATCCCCGCGCGGCTGGGCTTCGGCCTGCGCTCTGATCTCTTCCAGCGGGACACGCGCCTTAGCCGCCGCGACCCGCTCGCGCGCGTGGGCCGCAAGTTCGTCCAAAATCATGCGGATACCTCCTGTGTCGTCCTGATAAACTGCTCAAGCTTTTCATACGCCGCGCCGCTGTCGATCAGTCGTGCCGCCTCCTGAATCCCGTCCGAAAGCTGGATGCCGTCGATGCCGAGGTAGAGCGCAATGCCCGCGTTGAGCAGGATTTCCTCGCGCCTGGCGCCCCTCTCCTTGCCCGAAAGCACGTCGCGCGTGATCTGTGCGTTCTCCTTCGGCGAGCCGCCGCGCAGGTCAGCCACGGTGCAGGACGACAGGCCGAGGTCGGACGGCGTAAACGAATACGGCGTCAGCTCGCCGAAGCGGATCTCGCATACCTTGTTCTCTCCCAGCAGGCTGGCCTCGTCCATGCCCCCGCCGCAGACCACCATGCCGCGCGTCACGCCGAGATTGGAGAGCACCTGCGCCATCGGCATAACCAGCTTTTCGTCGTACACGCCGAGCAGCTGCATGGTCGCGCGCGCCGGGTTGGACAGCGGGCCGAGCACGTTGAACAGCGTGCGCTCGCGCATGCCCTTGCGCACGGGCGCGACGTTTTTCATCGACTTGTGGTAGCCCTGCGCGAACAGGAAGCAGATACCGGTGTCCGCGAGCACCTTCTCATTCTGCTCCGGAGTCAGGTCGAGCGCCGCGCCCAGCGCCTCGAGCACGTCCGCTGCGCCCGACTTGGACGACACTGACCGGTTGCCGTGCTTGGCGATCGGTACGCCGCCCGCCGCCGCGACAAACGAAGCAGTAGTCGAGATGTTGAACGAGCCAACCTCGTCGCCGCCCGTGCCGACAATGTCCATCACCGCGCCCTTCGGCTCAATATGCGCGCCCTTTTCGCGCATGACCTCGGCACACGCTGTAATTTCCGTAATGGTCTCGCCCTTCATGCGCAGCGCGGTGAGCAGCGTCGCCATCTCGATGTCGGTCGCCGTGCCGTCCATCATTTCCTGCATGGTAGCGCGTGCGGTATCATAGTCCAAATCCCTGCCGTTGATGACTGTGTGGATTGCCTGCTGTATCATCATGATTTGCCTCCTCGAAATTCAGTGGATGGATAAAAAGTTCTGCAGTATCCGGTCGCCCTGCGGGGTCAGAATGGACTCCGGATGGAACTGCACGCCGTAGATCGGCTTTTCCCTGTGCCGCACGGCCATGATCTCGCCGTTTTCGTCCCGCGCGGTGACCGCAAGACAGTCCGGCAGGCTGTCAGGCTCCGCCACCAGCGAATGGTACCGCGCGACCAGTGCTTTATGCATCAGCCCCCGGAACAGCGGTTCGGCCGTGTCGATCTCGACCATGCTCTGCTTGCCGTGCATCAGCCGTTTTGCGTGTACGATCTGCCCGCCGAACGCCTCACAGATGGCCTGATGCCCGAGGCACACGCCGAGGATCGGGATGCGGCCGCCCAGCTGCAAGATCACGTCCTCGCAGATGCCCGCGTCCTTCGGGTAGCCCGGGCCGGGCGAGAGGATGATATGCGAGGGGTTCAGCCCTTCGATCTCCGAGGCTGTGACCGCGTCGTTCCGCACGACCCGGATGTCCGGCTGGATGGCCGCGGCCTGCTGGTACAGGTTGTAGGAAAAGGAATCGTAATTGTCGATCAGGAGTATCATCAGCCGTCCACCTCCGATGCGCGCTCGATTGCGTTTATCACGGCGCGCGCCTTGTTTGCGCTTTCCAGATATTCGTTCTCCGGCACGGAGTCCGCCACAATGCCGCCGCCCGCCTGCACCGTGACCACGCCGTTTTTCTTCGCCGCCATGCGGATGGCGATGCAGGTGTCCATATTGCCCGCAAAGTCCAGATATCCGAGCGCGCCTCCATATACGCCGCGCGGCTCGTGCTCCAGCTCTTCGATGATCTCGCAGGCGCGGATTTTGGGCGCACCGGACAGCGTACCCGCGGGCAGCACCGCCTCGATTGCATCCAGCGCATCGCGGCCGTCCGCAAGGTCGCCCTCTACCTGCGAGCAGATGTGCATAATCTTGGAATACCGGTGGATCATCATGTACTCGGTCACCTCGACCGAGCCGATTTCCGACACCCGCCCGAGGTCGTTCCGCCCAAGGTCAACCAGCATGTTGTGCTCAGAAAGTTCCTTTTCGTCCGCAAGCAGTTCCGCCTCGAGCGCTTTGTCCTCCGCCGGGGTCGCGCCGCGCGGGCGCGAGCCTGCGACCGGGAAGGTGGTCAGGCGGCCGTCCTGCAGCCGCACCAGCGTTTCGGGCGAGGAACACATGATCTCATCCCCGTCAATGGACAGGAACACCATATAGGGCGAGGGGTTGGTGGTGCGCAGCACGCGGTAAGCCGGGAGCAGGCTGCCTGCATAGGGGCTTGTGAACCGCCGCGACTGCACCGCCTGAAAGATATCGCCGTCAAAGATATACTCCCGCGTTTTGTTCACGATCTCCGCATACTGCTCCTCGGTCACGTTGCAGGTGAACTGCGGCTTTTCATCAGCCCGCAGCAGCGGGAGCGGGCTCGGGTCGGTCACCAGCGCGGCCATGCTTTCCAGCTCGGCGCAGGCCCTGCCGTAGTTTTCCATCACACTGTCCGTGCGCATGTTGACGATCAGTACGATTTTCTGACGAAAGTGGTCATAGGCGATCACCTTATCGAACAGAAGCAGGTCGAAATCATCCCAATCCCCGCGCTTGATGCGCAGGCGCGGCTCGGCATAGCCCAGCATCGCATAGGCGAAGTATCCGACGAACCCGCCGGTAAACGGCGGCATGCCCTCGATGCGCGGCGCACGGTATCCGGCCAGCGCCTCGCGCAGTACGTCAAGCGGTTTATCCGTCCGTACGGTGCGGTTTTCCACGCCCTCGAGTGTGACCGTACCGTTTTTGCAGGCTGCACGCAAAATCGGGTCATAGCCGAGGAAGGAATACCGCGCCCACTTTTCGCCGCCCTCCACGCTTTCGAGCAGGAAAAATCGTTTTGACTTTGCCTGCAGCCGCCGCAGCAGCGCAATCGGCGTGGTCATATCCGCATAGATTTCGCGGCAGACCGGGATGGTCGAATAATCCGCCGCAAGTTTTACAATTTCATCACAGCTTGGGGTTATCATGTTATTGCCCTCCGTTTTCGTTTGATTTTGCGCATCGGGGCAACAAAAAAAGCCTTTGCCCTCACGATGCAGCCGTGCATCATGGGACAAAAGCCAAAGCTTCTGCGGTGCCACCCAAATTGGCGTAATAATACGCCCGCTCAGCAGCGCGCCAACACGCGCCCTCCCCTGGTAAC
>USSI01000177.1 GCA_900557315.1 uncultured Butyricicoccus sp.
CGCCCTCGAGCACCAGATGCAGCGCGACCTCCCACAGCCAGCCGACGGCCGAAAAGGCGAAGAACAGCGCGGTCAGCTCGGCCGCGGTATAGCGCTGCGCGGCGCGCGCCCTGCCGGTTCCCTCATGTCGCTGTACTGTCGCTGTCATGTCCCTCTCCTCCCTTTCTGATTCCATTCTACCTTGTATTTCTTTTGATTTTGCTGATGAAAAGTTTAAGAATTGATAAAGCTTTCCTGTATTTTGGGTGCAGAAAGGGACGCGCGGAAAAGCGCGTCCCCCGTGGTGAAAAACAGATATGGTCTTATTCCAGATTGAGCTTGTTTTTGAGGATATACCGGGTGGCGAGGAAGAACACTGCACCCACCACCGCCGTACCAAGGCACAGGGTGATCATACCGATATGGATGGTACCCGCTACCCCTACGCCGTAGAAGAAGTCGTTCAGCGCCATCCAAAAGCCCTTGAGCGGCAGGTTGCCCACGCCCATGATGAAGAACATGAACAGGAACTGGGCGATGGTCGACAGCACAAAGTACCATACGACCGACATGAGCACACGGTGCTTTTTCGCCAGATGGCCGAGTGCCATGCACAGATAGATGAACAGCATGGCGGCGCCTGCCAGGAGCAGCAGCCAGATAATCGACTCCAGAGTGTAGAACAGCGTATTGGGATCGCTGGTAAAGGATTTCCCAATGCCTGCCAGCACGTCGCCGAGCCCGACGAGCATCTGCGCGCCCGAACCGATGATGCCGATGCTCAGCACAGCCGCAGCAATACTGATGATGCTCATGGCCACCGCAATGATGGTCTTGGCCCAGATGTGCTGGGAGACCGTCACCGGCAGGGTGAACATCAGGTAACCCTCGTCGCCCAGCAGGTTTTTGTAAAACCGCTGGATCAGGATGACCGCGGTCACAACGAACACCGCTACCATCACGCCGAAATACAGCAGTCCCATCAGCGCGGTGGGGATGCCGTGGAACAGCTCCTGCACCTGGTCCTTCATGGTCAGGCGGTTGACGAGCGCCAGCAGCAGCACCGCCGCGTACATCGGCAGGCAGGTGCGTGCACACGCCTTCCACTCATATTTCAATAATTTCAGCATGCGAACACCTCCCGGAACAGCATATCGACCGACTTCCCATGCTCCTCGCGGATGGTATCCACGCTCTCATGCAGGGTCATCACACCGTTTTTGAGGAACACAACCTCATCGAGCACGCGCTCGATATCCGCAATCAGGTGGGTGGACAGCAATACGGACGCATCCTCGCTGTAATTGGACAGGATGGTGTTAAGGATGTAGTCACGCGCTGCGGGGTCCACGCCGCCGATCGGCTCGTCGAGCAGGAACAGCTGTGCCTTCCGGCTCATGGTCAGGATGAGCTGCACCTTTTCCTTGGTGCCCTTGGACAGCGTCTTGAGGCGGCTGAGCGGGCTGATATCCAGCGCCGCCAGCATATCGTTTGCCTTGACCTTGTCAAAATCCGCATAAAAGTCCGCGAAAAAGTCAATCAGGTCACAGACCTTCATCCAGTCGTTCAGATAAGCACGGTCGGGCAGGTAGCTGACCACGCTGTGCGTGTGGATGCCCGGCGCCTGGCCGTCGATCGCGACCGTGCCGCTGGTCGGCTGCAGCAGGCCGCACAGCAGCTTGATGGCGGTCGTCTTGCCCGAGCCGTTCGGCCCCAGCAGGCCGATAAAACGCCCGCGCTCGAGTGTCAGGTTGAGGTTGTCAAGCGCCTTGACGCTGCCAAACACCTTGGTCAGCCCCTGGCATACCACCAGTTCATTCCTCTGCTCCATCTTTGCCGCCCTCCTCTCTGCGTTTCTCCAAAAGTGACAAAATCTCCTCTTCGGTAAAGCCCAGCTGGCTCATGCCCGCCAGGAATTCCGAAATGCGGTCGCTTGCAATCTGCTCCCTGATCTTCGCAATCATCTCTTTGTCCTCCGTGACATATCGTCCACTGGTGCGGTTGGTGTACATCAGCCCTTCGCGCTCGAGGTCCGCCAGCGCGCGCTGCATTGTATTGGGATTGACTCCCGCCTCGGCGGCCAGTTCCCGCACGGGCGGCACCTTATCGCCCGCGCCGAGCTGGCCGCTTACGATCCGCTCGGTCAGCTGCTCCATCAGCTGCTGATAAATCGGCCGGTCGCCCCGCAGTTGCCATTGCATAGGCTCGCTCCTCTCTGTTTCTTTGTACTATGATAATAATACAGCAGTACAGAAATGTCAAGCCCCTATTTGAAAAATAATTTTCCGCCGCCGCCTTTCCTATGGTATACTATCATTGGAGGAATGTCAGTTATGAAAATTTATCCCTATCTGCGATTATTGTGGCTGGCGCTCGCCGGTTCCGCGCTCATCAACCTGGCCGCGCTGTCGCCTTCCATGACTGTACTGATGGCCGCCAACGTCCTCAACCTGGCCTGTTATGGCCTGGTCGCCTATGTGCTCTACCGGCTGTCAGACGAGGCCCCGCTGTTTACCCGCGCTTTCCAGACACAGCTGCTTTCCATCGCGCTGATCGGCCTGGCGCTTGTCTGCACACAGTTTGCGCCGGGCAATGTCATGCTGCTCAATTTCCTGTCCCTGCTGTCCCTGGCGGGCAGTGTGGCCGGCCTTCTGAGCGAATATTACCTGTACTGGGGGCTGGACCAGCGCATCATCCCATGCGGCTATGCCTATCCTGCGCGGCGCATCCGCTGGTGCCTGTATGCCCCGCTGATCGGGGCGTTCCTGTCCAGCATTCTGGTGCTTTCCGGCTTGTCGCTGATCGGGGTGCTGGTGCAGCTTGCGTTCCAGCTCGTCCCGCTCGTCCTGCTCTGGCAGTATATGAAGGCCGTGCACGAGCGCGAGGACAGCCCGCTGACGTTTTAAACCCGGCGCTGCCCCTGTGCCTGTCCCCGAATCCACACCCTGCCCCAATGGTGGAAGGCGTGGTGTGCAAATACGTCTGTCCAAATTGATTCGAAAGAGGTGCCCGCATGCATATCCTGAATACCCCCATCCGCGTCAACCATTTGGAGCTGAAAAACCGCCTTGTGATGCCTCCCATGGCAACCGCGAAGTCCGATCCCGACGGCCATGTAACGCCCGATATCTGCGCGTATTATGACGAGAAATCCGCCGGCGGGTATATCGGCCTGATTATTACCGAACACAGCTATATCAGCCAGGAAGGCAAGGCCAGCCAAGGACAGATGTCCCTGTCCCGGGACAGCGATGTCAGCGGCCTGACGCAGCTGGTCGAGGTGATCCACCAAAACGGCTGCCCGGTCATGGCGCAGATCAACCACGCCGGAAGTGCTGCCAAAACCGAAATCACCGGCCGGGAAGTCCTGAGCGCCAGCCCGGTCCAGTCGCCCAAAGGGAATTCGATACCGCAGGAGATGACGCTGGACGATATCCGGAAGGTGATTGATGATTTCACTGCCGCCGCCATCCGCGTGAAAAAAGCCGGGTTTGACGGCGTGGAAATCCATTCGGCGCACGGCTACCTGCTCAACCAGTTCTATTCCCCGCTTGCCAACAAGCGCACGGACGAGTATGGCGCCCATACCATCCACAGCCGCCTGAAACTGCATTTGGAAGTCATAAAAGCGGTCAGAGAGGCCGTCGGCGCGGACTATCCCGTCGCGCTCCGTCTGGGCGCGTGCGATTATATGGACGGCGGCAGCACGCTCAAGGACAGCGTCGCCGCGGCAAAAATCCTGGAGGAGGCCGGGATTGACCTGCTGGATATTTCCGGCGGCATCTGCGGCTATGTCCGTCCGGATACCCAGGAGCAGGGCTACTTCAGCAAACTGACCGAAGCGGTCAAAAAGGTGGTGCATATCCCGGTGATCCTGACGGGCGGTATCACGGACGTCAACGCCGCGGAATCGCTTCTGGAACAGGGCAAGGCTGACATAATCGGCGTCGGGCGCGCCATGTTCAAGGATTCCGCCTGGGCCGAAAACGCCATGCGGTCCCTGCAGGGCCGGTAAGAGCGAACGCAACCGCGCGGCACCGGAAGCCGCCCTGCTGCATTCCAAGCGCTGCGCAATCCGGCAGGAAATCCCCTGCGCGGGGCAGCGCGCGTAAATACAAAAAAGCCCGGCATTGCCGGGCTTTTCGTTTGCAGGGAAAAAGTTGTTGACCGCGGTTTGCACGCCGCAGCCGGTCCGCCGTCAGGCGTTCTC
>USSI01000178.1 GCA_900557315.1 uncultured Butyricicoccus sp.
TCTTTGCGAAAGACGGCACGGACGAATGGTATTACTACGACGTGCTGACCGGCGCACCGGTCGCATATGACGGTCCCATCTATTCGAACTAAATTTCCGGGAGGCTTTGCGAAAAAGCCTCCTTTTTCTTGCAGTAATTTTTCCGCCTCATGCGTCTAATAATTGGAAAGGATGTGAAGCCGCCGTGCAACCGACCGAAAGCAAATCCCCCTCGTATCTGCAGGACGAGGAGGGCTTTGCGCGCCTGCTGGACGACTGGGGCGACCGCCTGCTCCGCCTGTGCACGCTCTATCTGAAAGACGTGCACCTTGCCGAGGACGCGGTGCAGGAAACCCTGCTCAAAGCATGGCGCCATGCGGACACGTTCCGCGGCGGCGGCAGTGAAATAACCTGGATCACCCGCATCGCCATCAACGTATGCAAAAGCTATCTGCGTTCCCCCTGGAAGCGCCGCCGTGCGCCTGCAGAGGAACTGGACACGCTGTTTGCAGATACCGGCGACCCGCAGGTGGACGACACCCTGCCCCGCGCCATTATGGCGCTGTCACGCCCTTACCGGGAAGTCATCATCTTGTACTATTATCAGGAACTGAAAGCGCGTGAGATCGCGGATGTCTTGCATGTGGATCTCTCGACCGTCACCGCGCGCCTGTCCCGTGCCCGCGGCAAACTGCGCGAAGCCTTGAAAGGATGGTACTACGATGAATAAACGCAATATGAGGAGGGATTTGGATATGACAATGGCAAATATTACGTTATCGCCCGCGCGCCGCGCGGATATCCTGCGAGGCATCCAGCCGCGCCGCAAGCACCGGCTGCATTGGACGGCTGGCAGGATGGTGCTGGCGGCAGCGCTCGCCGCACTGCTCACATTTTCGGCGTTCGCCGCAGCGATTCCTGCGCTGCGCGCTGCACTGATGAACGCGCTTGGCAGCTTTGCCGCGCAGAGCCAGCCCATCACAGGTATTGTCACCGAGGATAATGGCATCGAGGTTCGCCCGGTGGCGGCGCTGTCGAGCAGCGGCATGGTGCGCGTCTGGGCTGAGGTGCAGGATAAAACCGGCGACCGCCTGAGCGCAGACATGGACGTCTTCGCAGATTTCACCGGTATGCTTGGGGATGCCAACCATGGATTGGTCGGGCATGAAGTCGTCTCTTATGACGAGCAGACCCGCACCGCATTGATCGAAGTATACCAGACGGGTTATGCGATTGAGGACGGCGATCAGGTAACGCTTGCATTTTACAGATTCCAGCCGTATGTAGACATCAGCGAACTGGGGCTGGACGTTCCGACCGATATCATAACAGGCCAAACGCTTGCCTGCCAGACATCCGAAAATGACTACATTTACCTTCAGCCGGAGCAGACGCCCCAGGACCTCAACGGGAACGAGTATGTCCGCGTGTCCTCCTTCGGCTTCGGCACGGATGGCAACCTGCACCTTCAGTTTGCTTTCACCGGCGATGCCAACCGGGAGAATAACGTCGTGCTGACCACCGCACGCAGCAAATCCGGCAAGGATATCGCGCAATATAATGGCGCGGCCCCTGTTGTTGAATTCGAGCAGGATGGCACGCATTATATTGATATCGCCTACACGATAAAGCCTTCCGAGCTGGACGACATCATCTTTGACGATCTGTACGGCACTTTGTATACCCGCCCCGCCGCAGAAGGAGAGTGGTCTGCCGAGCTTACCATGGAACTGGCGGATGAGGTCGTTTACTACCCGAATGTGCAGGTCGGCGGCGCGTTGGTTGAAGAAATCCGCGTGTCCGAAATCGGCGTGTCTGCCCGCTCCGCAAGCGAAGGCACGATCCTCGGCCACCGTCCCACTTATGCCATGACAAAGGACGGCAAAAAGCTCTATCTGACCGACAACTGCATCGAAGGCGGCTGGAGCATTGACGACTACAACGCTGACAGCAGCGCCGGACATGCGCAGGATCAGTGGGCATTCGACGAACCTATGGACCCATCCGATATCGTCCTGCTGAATTTCGACGGTGTGGACGTCCCTCTGCAATGATCCAAAGAATCCCCTCCGCGCGGAGGGGATTTTCTCTGCCATCTTGCAAGAACATTTGTTCGGTGTTATAATAAGCACATCACTTGACGGAGGTGCGTGCGATGGAACAACAGACCCTGTTCAGCGGGGACAGCACCCGCCCGCTTGCGGCGCGGCTGCGCCCGCAGACGCTTTCCGAATTTGCCGGCCAGACGCATCTGCTTGGGCCGGGCAAGGTGCTGCGCCGCCTGATTGAGCACGACCAGATTTCCTCCATGATCCTCTGGGGGCCGCCCGGTGTGGGCAAAACCACGCTTGCGCGCATTATTGCGAACCAGACCAAAGCCACGTTTATCGACTTTTCCGCCGTCACCAGCGGCATCAAGGAAATCAAACAGGTCATGCAGCAGGCAGAGGACAACCGCCGCTTTGGTGAGCGCACGATCGTTTTCGTGGACGAGATCCACCGCTTCAACAAGGCCCAGCAGGATGCGTTCCTGCCCTTTGTCGAAAAAGGAAGCATCATCCTGATCGGCGCGACGACCGAGAACCCATCGTTCGAGGTCAACGGCGCGCTTCTGTCGCGCTGCAAGGTGTTTGTCCTGCAGGCGCTGACCACAGATGACCTCACTTCCCTGCTCTCCCGCGCGCTCATCGACCCGCGCGGCTTCGGCGGGCAGAAAATCAATATCCAGCCGGATATGCTCGAGGCGATCGCGAATTTTGCAAACGGCGACGCGCGCACTGCGCTCTCCACGCTCGAAATGGTCGTTCTCAACGGGGATGCGGACGGCGATACTGTCACTGTTACGCCCGAAACACTTGAACAGTGCATCTCCAAAAAGTCCCTGCTGTACGACAAGACCGGTGAAGAGCATTATAACCTGATTTCCGCCCTGCACAAATCCATGCGCAACTCCGATCCGGACGCAGCGGTCTACTGGCTCGCGCGCATGCTGGAAGCAGGCGAGGACCCGCTCTATATTGCGCGGCGCGTAACCCGCTTTGCCAGCGAGGACGTCGGCATGGCGGACTCGCGCGCGCTCGAAGTCGCAGTCGCGGCGTATCAGGCGTGCCACTTCATCGGGATGCCCGAATGCTCGGTGCACCTGACGCACGCGGTGGTCTATATGTCTCTCGCGCCCAAGTCCAACGCGCTGTATACGGCCTACGAAAGCGCGAAAAAAGACGCGCTGACCATGCTGGCCGAGCCGGTGCCGCTGGTCATCCGCAACGCGCCGACCCGGCTGATGAAAGAGCTGGATTACGGCAAGGGCTACCAGTATGCCCACGACACGGCAGACAAGCTGACCGATATGCAGTGCCTGCCCGACTCGCTCGAGGGGCGGGAATACTACCACCCGACCGAGCAGGGGCTGGAGGCCAAATACAAGGCGCGGCTCGAGCAGATTAAGGAATGGAAGCGGCGGCACAGGAAGGAGACAGTATGATAAAAAACGTTTTATTTGTGATATTGAATGATTTTGCGGACTGGGAAGCAGCACCGCTTGCTGCGGCCATCAACCAGAAAGACGGCTGGCAAGTTCAAACCGTTTCGCTGACAAAAGCCCCGATACGCTCTATGGGTGGCTTTACTGTCCTGCCAGATATGACAGTAGACGAAGCAATGAAAACCGATTTCACCGGGACTATTCTGATCGGCGGAAAATCATGGAGATCAGAGAACGCAAAACAGGTTGTCCCACTCATTACATATGCACTCCAGCAGAACGCCGTTGTCGGCGGCATCTGTGATGCCAGCGTATTTCTCGGCACAACGGGAGCACTGAATTCGGTTGCGCACACCAGCAACCAGCTTGCCGATCTGCAAGACTATGCTGGAGCAGCTTATACCGGCGCAGAGCGCTACCAAAATATACAGGCTGTTCGGGACGGCAATATCATCACGGCTAACGGCACGGCTGCCCTGGAATTCGCCAAAGAAGCTCTGCTTGCGCTCGGGACCATGACCGAACAGGAAGCAGACCAATGGTATGCGCTTTATAAATTGGGCTGGTATACTGCGATGAAGGGATAAAAAAAGCAGACAGTTTACACTGTCTGCTTTTATTTTTACTTTTGCAGGGCCTTGGCGAAGCTGTCCTTGAGGGTGACGATGCGGTTGAACCGCCCTTCCTCCCGGTCCTTGAC
>USSI01000179.1 GCA_900557315.1 uncultured Butyricicoccus sp.
GCTCGCGGTAGGCCGCGATATTCTTGGAAACCGTGTTGGTCACGCCTGCAACGCGGCTGAGCAGCGCGGGGGAGGCGGTGTTCAGATCGACGCCGACCGCGTTGACGCAGTCCTCGACCACGCCGTCCAGTGCCTCGCTCAGCCGCGCCTGCGGCATATCGTGCTGATACTGCCCGACGCCGATGGCTTTGGGGTCAATCTTGACCAGCTCGGCGAGCGGGTCCTGCAGGCGCCGTGCGATGGACACCGCTGAGCGGAGCGACACGTCGAAATCCGGGAACTCCTCCGCGCCCAGCTTGGATGCGGAGTACACCGACGCGCCCGCCTCGGACACGACCATGTATGCGATGCCGCCGCCATACTCCTTGATGAAGTCCGCGACAAAAATTTCGCTCTCCTTGGAGGCCGTGCCGTTGCCGATGGCAATGCAGGTGATGTGGTGCTTGTCACACAGGCGGCGGAGCACCTTTTTGGCTTCCTCGGTCTTTTTATGCGGCGGGGTGGGATAGATGACCGCGGTCTCGAGCACCTTGCCGGTTGCATCCACGACCGCCAGCTTGCAGCCCGTGCGGTAGGCGGGGTCAAAGCCGAGCGTCACGCGGCCGCGCACCGGCGGCTGCATGAGCAGCGGCCGCAGGTTGAGCGCAAAGGTGCGGATGGCCTGTTCGTTTGCCGCGTCGGTCAGTTCGTTTCTCAGCTCGCGCTCGAGCGAGGGAAACAACAGGCGGTTCCAGCTGTCCGCGCAGACCGCGCGCAGCCAGTCGCCAAAGGGGTTTTGGGGGTGCAGCGCCGCGCGGGTCACGGCGGCGATGGCTTCATTTTCGTCTGTTTCCAGCGTGACCTTGAGCCTGCCCTCTTTTTCGCCGCGGTTGATCGCGAGCACGCGGTGGCTTTGCAGGCGGCGCACCGGCTCGGAAAAGTCGTGGTACATGGCGTAGACGGTGTCGTCCTCGTCCGTGCCCACGGTTTTGAGCACCCCTGTCCGGTGCAGCAGCGTACGCAGACGGCCGCGCAGACCGGCATCGTCCGACAAATCCTCTGCGATGATGTCGCCCGCTCCCGCGAGCGCGTCTTCAGCGGTCCCCACGCCCTTTTCCGGGTCGATATAGGGCTTTGCCAGCGCTTCGAGCGCAGGGGAGGACGCGCGCGCCGCAGTAATTGCCGCCGCGAGCGGCTCCAGCCCTTTTTCGCGTGCGATGGATGCACGGGTGCGCCGCTTGGGGCGGTAGGGGCGGTACAGGTCGTCGAGCGCGGCGAGCGTCTGCGCTTCCTGAATGGCGGCGGCCAGTTCGTCTGTCAGCTTGCCCTGCGCCTCAATCGCATCGCGCACCTCAGCGCGGCGCTCGTCCAGCCCGCGCAGATAGGCGAGCCGGTCGGCGAGTTGGCGGATGGTCTGGTCGTCCATCGTGCCGTGCATTTCCTTGCGGTAACGCGCGATAAACGGCACGGTATTGCCCTCGTCAAGCAGCTTTACCACGTTTTCTACATATTGTTCCTTCTGCCCAAGCTCGCGGGCAAGGATTTGAATGATGGTTTCCATAAGACACTCCTTTTTGTGGTCAGCCTTATTGTACCACAGTTTGTCCGCAGAGAAAACGAAAACCCGCACGGAAAAGCGTGCGGGGTGATGGTCAGTTTCGTTTCAGATACAGCAGCGGGAACGGGCGGCCCTGCTCGTCCAGATCGGTGCGGTGGTCGAGCACAAAGCCCATATGACGGTAGAACGCAGCCGCAGTCGGGTTCTGCTCATTGACACAGACTTCGTTTACCTGATATTCATCAAAGGCGTGCTGCACGAGCAGCCGCCCTGCGCCTTTGCCGATCACGTCCGGGTGGAGGAACAGCATTTCCAGCCGCTGCCCGTCCACACCGCAAAAGCCCACGGGCTGGCTGCTATCGTCCAGCAGGACGGTCAGATGCGGCACCGCGCGGAGCGCACCCGGCACATACCGCCGCAGGGCGGCAATGTCGTCTTCGGTCAAAAACGTGTGCGTGGCGCGCACCGAGGCTTCCCAGATATCCGTAAGGGCGGCAACCAGCGCGTCCGTGCGTTCGTTTACAGGGTGTATTTTCATGATCTTCTACCTTATATAAAGACAGCCTGCACCAGGAACATATACAGCACGGTGCCCACGCCGATGGACAGCAGGTTGTTGCGCTTCCATACATGCAGCAGCGCGGTGACCGCGATGCAGAGCAGCTCGGGCGCACCATGCGCGGCCGCGAGCCAGCTGACGTTCTTGACGCAGTACACCACCAGCAGCGCAATGACCGCAGGCGGCAGCGCCTCGCCCAGATAGCGCACGATCGGCGGGATGGGCTTTTTGCCGTTAAACAGCAGGAAGGGGGCGACGCGCGTTGCGAAGGTGCAGACAGCGGCGACGAGGATCATTGCCAGTGTTGTTCCGGCGCTCATTCCGCCACCTCCTTTGCCAGCCTGCCGCGCAGCGCGATCAGCATGACACAGATCGCCACCATTGCAGGCAGGATAAAGTTGTCCGGCCCGAGGAGGGCGAGCGAAACCGCCGCCGCGCCCAGGCCGAGAAAGGCGGGGATGTGGCATTTGGCGCTCATCCACTGCTCGACGAAGATGACCGTGAACAACGCAGTCATGGCGAAGTCGATGCCGGTCGAGTCAAACGGCAGGACGCCGCCGATGACCGCGCCGATGACTGAGCCTGCGATCCAGTAGCTCTGGTCAAGCAGGGCGATCCAGAAGCGCATGGCGTTCGGGTCAATGCCTTCGGGCGTTTTGAGCGAGCACAGCAGGGAATAGGTCTCGTCGGTCAGCGAAAAGATCATGTACCATTTTCTGCGCCCCATCTGGTGAAAGGTCTCGAGAAAGGAAAGGCCGTAAAAGATGTGGCGGCAGTTGAGCAGCAGCGTCATCACCGCAACCGTGACGAGCGATGCATTCGCCGCAAGAAGGGAAACCAGCAGGTACTGACCCGAGCCGGCGTAAATCGTCAGGCTGGAGAGGAATGCCCACGGCGGGGCAAAGCCGGCGTCGCGCAGCATGACGCCGAACGCAAAGCCGATAAACAGATAGCCGCAGAGCACCGGGATCGTCACCGCGAACGCAGGGCGGAACGCTTTTTTCATGGGGATCACCTACCGAAAGGGAAAATGGGCAGTAAAAAAGCGCCCTGCGAGCAGAGCGCCTTGCAAACCTCAACGTAAACGCGCTGGAATCAGATCGCGCGGGTTACCTTGCCGGAGCGGAGGCACCGAGTACATACGTTGATATGGCGGGGAGTACCATCGACCAGAGCCTTCACACGACGAACGTTCGGCTTCCAAGTTCTGTTGGAACGACGATGAGAGTGAGAGACCTGAATACCAAAGGTCACGCCCTTGCCGCAAATATCGCACTTTGCCATTTTCCTGCACCTCCTTCTCTTGTGCATTGCATAACGGATATTATAATACCACAATGGGGGGAGAAATGCAAGCAGTTTTTTTCACATGGACAGGTTTTTTCAAGTTTTGCCACAGACGCGCTGGAAATCGTTGAAAAACAGGGGAAATAGGGGTATAATACAAACATCATAATACCTGCCATTGCGGAAGGGAGCACATCATAATGCAGTTAAAAGAGTTTGGCGTCAGCTTGGGGGATTTGATCCATGAATTCAACTTCGAGGTCGTTTACGGACCCGAGGGGTTTGAAAAAACCGAGATCACGAAGGACGACGTCAACCGTCCCGGCCTGCAGCTGGCGGGTTTCTACGACTACTTTGACCCTAACCGCATCCAGATTATGGGTAAAGTAGAATCCAGCTATGTGGAACGGATGGATTCGCAGGCGCGCTTTGCCTGCTTTGAGCGTCTATTTGAAACCGGGATCCCGGTGCTGATTATTTCCCGCAACATCGACGCGTTTCCCGAGTGCATAGCAGCGGCGCAGAAGTGCGGTGTGCCCATTTTGCGCACCAATGAATTCACCTCTGCGATCATGAGCGCCATCATCGCTTCATTAAAGGTCAACCTTGCCCCGCGCGTAACGCTGCACGGCGTGCTGATTGAGATTTACGGCGAAGGCGTGCTGCTGCTGGGCGATTCGGGCGTCGGTAAATCCGAAACCGCCATCGAGCTGGTCAAGCGCGGCCACCGCCTGATCGCGGACGACGCGGTCGAGATCAAGCGCGTGTCGGACAAGAC
>USSI01000180.1 GCA_900557315.1 uncultured Butyricicoccus sp.
TAACGCGGTCCTCTGCACCGAACTGGCGCAGATATTCTTTTGCTTTTACGATTGACATGATGTTTTTCCTCCAGTTTATTCAGGGATGGTGTCGATCAGGCGTTCGCACAGCCGGCGCAGATAACAGGCGATCTCGCTCAGCGCAAGGCAGATGGCGAGCCGTTCATCGGGGTCGTCTGCGTTGACGGGAAGCTGTTCGCGCAGCAGCGGGGGGATGACGGCGCGCATACGCTCCTTATCCGACAGCAGGCGGGCATAGCACGCCTCGAAATCCACGTCCTCCCGTCCGGTCAGCGCTTTGACGTCGCTCAGACGCAGGGTTTGCTTGAGATGGTAGACGCAGAGCAGCTGCATGATCTGCTGCCGCGTATATTTTTTGCCGCGCACCGGGGTCATCAGCCCCTCCTTGACATAGTTGTTGACCATAGTTTTGGTCAGCAGCTTGTCCGACGGGTGGCGCTTGCCGTCGCCGAGGCCCTGCTCGAACAGGGAAAGGATCTGATCCATGTACAGGTCCAGCTGCGGTACATCCGTGGGCAGGATATCGCGGTCGGAAAAGACCGCGTCAATGGCTTCATCAAGCCGATGCATGTCGTTCACCTCGTTTCCTATCCATTATACGTCATTGAGGTACAGTGTGCAAGAGCAAGGCAAGTGGACATTTTCCGGCGGATATGCTATACTGGGAACAATAAAAACGCGGGGGGATTTCAAAATGAAAGGATTTTTGCGTAAAGCGCTTTCTGCGCTGGTGCTGGCAGCGGTGCTGACCTCGTTCGGCAGCTGCTATGCCGCGGGAGATCAAATGCCGGTTTTGATGTATCATGACCTGACCGACGACCCAAACGATACGGACAGTATGACGATCACCGGCGAGCGGTTCCGGCTGGATATGGAGTTCCTGCAGGAATTCGGCTATACGCCGCTTTTGCCGGCTGACCTGCTTGCCATCCGGCAGGGGAGCATGGAGCTGCCGGATAAGCCGGTGATGGTGACCTTTGACGACGGCTACCGTTCCAATTACGACATTGCGTATCCCATCCTGCAGCAGACCGGCATGAAAGCTGCGATTGCGGTGGTCGTGCGCAATATGGTGGCGGAGGATACGCAGGACCCTGCGCGGGGGCACCTGCTGTGGAGCGAGATGCGCGAAATGGTGGAAAGCGGCCTGGTCGAGATCGGCTCGCATACGTATAACCTGCATAACCCGCAGTACGGCGGCAATAATGCGCCGGACGGCGTCAATGGCGTGATGCGCCTGGGCGGGGAGTCAAAGAGTGCATACCATACGCGCGTGGGCAGTGACCTGGAGACCAGCATCCAGCTGATTACCCAGCATACCGGTCAGGAAAAAGTCAATTATTTTTCCTACCCCTATGGCGCGTATGACAGCTGGATGCAGAACCTGCTGGAGGAATACGGCATTGGGGTAAGTACGCTGACCAACATCGGCATGGCAAAGCCCCTGCACAGCCTGTACAATATGCCCCGCTACGGGATCAAGATGGAAAAAACGGTGTCCGAGCTGCTGCGGCAGACGGATACTGCGGTCCCGTCGATGGCTGCAGTGTCGGTCAACGGCGTGCAGAGCAAACTGCCTGCTTATAATATCAACGGAAACAACTATGTGCGCGTGCGCGATGTCGCGGTCCTGCTGATGGGCACGGCAAGCCAGTTCGACGTGCAGTGGAACAACGAGGAACACCGCGTGGAGCTGGCCTCGTTTACACCGTACACGCCGATTGGGACGGAAAATGTCCCCCTGCCCGCAGGCAGCCGCACGGTGCAGTCGATCACCGAGCCGACTGTGGCGGACGGCGTGCCCAATATGGTCGCCGCGTATAAGCTGGACGGCTATACCTATTATAAACTGCGCAGTTTGGGCGACCTGTGCGGATTCGGGGTGGATTGGGATGAAGCATCCCAGGTGGTTGAGGTAACCGCCTGATCTGCCTGTTTGCAAAACGGATTTCATACACCCGCATGATGCGGGTGTATTTTTTTATTTTCCGGTTACAATAATTTCAAAAATCCCTGTTGCTTTTCCGGAATAATGTGGTATGATATAAAACAGAAAGTAGTTACTAATACTATGTTATGTATAAGGAGGAGTTCTATGCCGCGTACATTTCTCAAGGCAAGGGAGCCGTTTTCCAGCTATTCTCATTTCGTCGGGGCGGTGCTCAGCGGGTTGGGGCTGGCTGTGATGCTGCTGCGGCTGCTGCTGGATGGACCGGTGGACGGTTCGATCGCAGCGGCCGCCATGGTGTTCTGCCTGTCGCTGATTGCGCTGTATTCCGCAAGCAGTATTTACCATTTTTCCAGCCGGGGGGAGAAAGCCCTGCGCCGGCTGAAAAAGCTCGACCACAGCATGATTTATGTGCTGATTGCGGGCAGTTATACGCCGATTGTGCTGCGGTATATGCCTGCGCCGCGCAGCTATCTGTTCCTCGGCGTGATCTGGCTGATTGCGATAAGCGGCATTGCCATCAAGCTGCTCTGGATTGACGCGCCGCGGCTGCTGGGTACCGCGCTGTATCTTGCGCTTGGCTGGGCGATTGCATTTGATTTCGGCGTTGTGCTTTCCATGCCCGCGCCGGCGATTGCGCTGCTGGCAGCCGGCGGGCTGGCTTATACCGTGGGCGGTGTGATCTATATTGCGAAAAGGCCCAACCTTGGGCCGATGCTCGGGTTCCACGAGCTGTTCCACCTGTTCGTGATTGCAGGCAGCGTGTGCCACTATCTGATGGTGTTTCTTTACGTGCTTTAATTTGCCCGAGTGCTTGACATCCTTCAAAAATGAGTATATAATCTAATTAAGATAAAATACTATTAAAGGAAGGATGTTGCTATGCAGACCAGAAATACGGTACAGCGTCAGATTGTTTTACAGACCGTCCTGCGGATGCACGATCACCCCACCGCGGATACTGTGTATGCGGCGGTGGCGGCGGAGCATCCCTCGATCAGCAAGGCGACCGTTTACCGCAACCTGAACCAGCTTGTCGGCCAGGGTGAAATCCGCCGCGTACCGGTGCCGAACGGGGCCGACCGGTATGACTTTAATATGGCGGAGCACTATCATGTGCGCTGTACGCAGTGCGGCAGGGTGTATGATGTGTATATGCCGCATATCGACAACCTGATCGGCCGGGTGGAGGACGCCTCTGGCGTCGAGGTGCAGCGGTATGATATCCTGTTTGAAGGGATATGCCAGGAGTGCAGGGACAATTCGAATGTTTCAGCCGGTCAATCCGCTGGCTGAAAAATATATTTAAAAAGAAGGAGCGTATGTTATTATGGCAAATTTAAAGGGCAGCAAGACCGAGGCTAATCTCCAGACCGCATTTGCAGGCGAGTCCATGGCACGCAATAAATACACCTATTTTGCATCCAAGGCAAAGAAGGACGGCTATGTCCAGATTGCAAAGATTTTTGAAGAGACCGCGAATAATGAGAAGGAGCACGCAAAAATCTGGTTCAAGCTGCTCAACGGCGGCATTGACGACACCGCAGCCAACCTGAAGGCGGCGGCTGAGGGCGAGAACTACGAATGGACCGATATGTACGCGACTTTTGCGAAGGAAGCGCGTGAGGAAGGTTTTGACGATATCGCGTTCCTGTTTGAGAAGGTTGGCGAGATCGAGAAGGAGCACGAGGCGCGTTATCTCAAGCTGCTCTCCAATGTGGAGAACAAGGTCGTCTTCTCGCGCGACGGCGACTGCATCTGGCAGTGCTCGAACTGCGGCCACATTGTTGTCGGCAAGCAGGCGCCCGAGGTATGCCCGGTTTGCGCGCATCCGCAGGCGTATTTTGAAATCAAGGCGGAGAATTACTAAAAACAAATTCGATGGAAGCGTACAGCTTCCATCGAGGGACGGCATCGCCAGCCTGCGGCTGGGAATGCCTATTGCAGAAAGAAGCCCTGAAAAACTCTGGTTTTCAGGGCTTCTTTCTGTTTGTTAAAAAAGTCAGGCGCATGTCCTGACTTTTTTTATGGGCAGGCGCGCAGGCGCCTGCTTGTTTAGTCTTCGGCGAACAGCGGGGTGGAGAAGTACCGCTCCGCGGTATCCGGCAGGACGGTGACCAGGTTGATCCCCGCCTTGGTGGGAATAAGGCTTTTGCCCTTGCGCTCCACAAATCCG
>USSI01000181.1 GCA_900557315.1 uncultured Butyricicoccus sp.
CTCCGGCGATCTCCTCCAGCGGCTGGACGCAGCCGAACACGTTGGACACATGGTTCAGGATGAACAGCTGCGCGCCGTCTGCAAGCGCCTGCCGCGCCCGCTCCACCATCGCCGCGCCGTCCCAGAGCGGCGTGTCCAGCATGATGGGCTGGATGCCGCGCAGTGCGAGCGGCCGCATGACCGCGTTGTGTTCGTAACCGCCGGCCGCAACGCGCATCCCGGGCTGCACCATCGCGTGGATCGCCAGATTGAGCGCGTGCGTGGCGTTCATTGTGAATACCACACGCGCCGGGTCGCGCACGCCGAACAGCGCCGCCGCCTGCTCGCGGCAGGCATAAACGGTTTCGCCCGCGCGCATCGCGGCCGCGTACCCGCCCCGCGCATAGCCTGCCGCCGCATGCATGGCGCGGCGCACAGCCTCGTCCACTGCACGCGGTTTGTGCAGCGTGGTCGCCGCGTTATCCAGATAAATCATATGCCCGCCCCCTCATCCGGCAGCACATGGCAGGGCGGGATCCCCAGCTGGCGCAGGCGATGCACTGCCGCATCCGCCTGGGACGCTTCCACGCGCACCGCCCAGCCGCACGATTCGGTGCGCGCATGCCGCGGCGGTCGAGCGATTTCGCCCGGTACGCCCATCTGCATCAGGTGCCGCCGCAGGCCGACCGCTTCGGTCTGGCTCCGGCATATCAAAAGAGCATAACGGCTCATTTTTCTCTCCTCCTCAAGTTGGTCTCCCCTCATCCTATGTTGAAATCACCGGCAAAGTGTGGTATGCTGAGACAGAATAAAAAAACGCCCAAGGAGTGAAAACCATGGATCTTTCCGCCCTTTCCCTGCGTCTGCGCGCGCTTTCCGTGCTGCGCGGCCTGCACCGACACCCGCTCGTCCGCGCATATCTGGACACCTTTGACGCGCTCGAGCAGGGCGCCTCGCAGTTTGCCGGCTGCTACGGCGCGCTCTGTGCCGCGCAGTATGACTGCGGGGACGCCTCCCGCGCCGTGCTCGACGCGGTGCACTTTGACGTCAACACCCTGACCGATAGGATTGCCGCCCCCGCGCCCGCCCTGCTGGACGCGGCCACGCACGATATCGAGGTGCTGTGCGCCCTGCTCGCGCTGGACGGCGCGACGCTCAAGGCTGCCGCCGCCGGACGGCATAACGCGCCCGCGCTGCTTGCCCTGCCGGATTTCCCGGCCGGTGCCCCCCTGCCCTTCCGCGACGGCGCGGCGCTCGCCAGCTACTACCGCGCACAGGGCTACGGCTTTTTCGCCCAGTCCTCCGCTTTCGCGGTGCAGGACGACGGCACGGTTGCGCCGATCGTGCATCCGGACGCCATCCGCCTGCGCGACCTGCCCGGCTACGAGCGGCAGAAGCAGCAGATCCTCAAAAACACGCTCGCCTTCCTCGACGGGCGCGAGGCGAACAACATCCTGCTGTACGGCGATAAGGGCACAGGGAAATCCTCGACCGTCAAGGCGGTAGTCAACGAATACGCCGAGCGCGGGCTGAAGATCATCGAGATGTCGCCGCGGCACATCACCTGCTTCCCCAGGCTTTTCGCGGAAACGCTCCGCTCCCCCTTCCGCTTCATCGTGTTCCTGGATGACCTGTCATTCAGCCGCGAGGACGACAATTTTGCCGCGCTCAAGGCGTTTATCGAGGGCGGCCTGGCGGGTAAACCGTCCAATCTGGTGATCTATGCGACCAGCAACCGCCGCCACCTGATCCGCGAGACCTTCGCCGACCGTGAGGGGGACGAGGTGCGCGTGCGCGACAGCCTGGAGACCGTCACCTCGCTGTCCGACCGCTTCGGCCTCGAGATCACCTTCTCCGTACCGGATAAGGACGAATACCTGTACATCGTCGATCAGCTCGCCGCGGAGAGCGGGCTGACGCTTGCCGGCGAGCAGCTGCATCTGCTGGCCGAGCGGTTCGCACTGCGCCGCAACGGGCGCTCGCCGCGCACAGCGCGTCAGTTTATCAGCCAGCAGCTGGCCGAGCAGTACGAAAAATAAGAAAACCCGGCCGTCTTCGCCGGAAAAGCGCATGAAAAAGCAGGCTTCCTATGGAAGCCTGCTTTTTTGCACTCTGTTTTATCTGCCGAAGAACGAGAAGGGGTTCTGATAGCTGCCGCTGTAATCCTGCGTGCTCTGGCTGCTCTCTGCCGCCGGGTCGTCGCCCTCCAGGTCATGCGCATCCATCAGCGTAACCGTTATGTTGAGCATTTTGCCGGACGAAATGCGGTAAACCGTCAGGGTGATCTTGTCGCCCGCCTTCTTATCCTCCTTGACGCTGTTGACATCGTCCATCGTCGGCGTAGGCGTGCCGTCAACCGCCGTGATTACGTCGCCGACCTGCAGGCCTTCGCTGGCCGCGGACGCGCGCGAATCAATCGAGTAGACCTGTACGCCTGCAATGCTGCCGTCAGCCGATTCCACGTTGCTGCCGGTGATGCCGATGGACGGGCGGCCGGCTACATAACCGTTTGCAATCAGCTCGTCAACGATCTCCTTGGCCGTATTGATCGGGATGGCAAAGCCCATGCCCTCGATCGTGGTATCGCTGAACGCACTGCTGGACAGCTTGGCAGAGGTGATGCCGACCACCTGGCCGTACTTGTTAATCAGTGCGCCGCCCGAGTTGCCCGGGTTGATGGATGCGTCAGTCTGGATCAGGGTCATGACGCGGTCATTGATGGTCACGTCACGGTTGATTGCGGAAATACGGCCGCCGGTAATCGTGTTGGCGAACTGTACGCCGCCGGGCGAGCCGATCGCGTACGCATATTCACCGGGCTCCAGATCATCGGAGTTGCCAAACTCAGCAGCACTCAGCTCCTGATCCGTAGTTACCTTGATAACGGCAAGGTCGGTCTGCTCATCCGTACCGATAATCTCGGCTTCGAGCTGGCTGCCGTCGCTGAGCTGTACGGTCACCTGTTCAGCGCCCGATACCACATGGTCGTTGGTGATGATGTAGCCATCCGTGCTCATGATTACGCCCGAGCCGCTGCTCGCACCGTTCGGCGTGGTGGCAATGACCGATACAACCGACGGGCTGACCTTCTTGTAAATCTCCTCGCCCGCCAGGCCGTTGACCACATCGTAATTATCCGGATCAAGCTCCGGGGTGCTGCTGATCTGCACGGTCGGCAGTTCGCCGTCCCCGGCGTCAGCGCTGGCGGCAACTGCACCGCCGTCCCCACCGGATACCATATGCCCAATGACCGCGCCGCCTGCAAACAACAGGCACGCCGCCGCCACACTGCACAGCCCGATGGCAACCGCCTTGCCGTGGCCCTTTTTCTTTTTCGGAGGCTGCGGCGGCTGCATGCCGTCCTGCGGCTCCTGCATCTGCTGCTGTGTGAAGTCAAATGCATCTGCACGGGGCGGCTGATAGGCCGGATGCTGCACCGGCGTCTGGTACGGCGTGCGCGGCTCTTCCGCCTGCGGCACGTCCTCCTGCACCGGCTGCTGCTCTGCGGGCTGCTGTTCCATCGGCTGCTGCTCTGCGCCAGCAGCCTCCTGCGGCTGTACATTCTGCCCTTCCGCCTGCTGCGGCTGCCTATTATCATCGCCGGACGGTACCGACGTATTGTTGTTTCTGAAGTCGTCCATTGTAATGGCCTCCCTTTGGATTTTGTGATTTTATTTTAGTGCGCCATTGTGGCGGTTTGTTGAAAACAATATGAATAATTTTTGAACTTCAACAATTCCCCAATCTTCATTCCTCCCGCCGCACGGAAAACCGCCGCCCGAAGGCGGCGGTTTGCTTTCTGTGGCGCTCTCCGAGGATCACTCCCCCTGGGCGTTACCCAGCGTCCTGCCCTGTGAAGCCCGGACTTTCCTCTCCGTCCGTCACACCGAAACGCGACGGACGCGGCGACAATCCATCCGGCTCCCGAAAACTCAAAAACTATTCGGCGTGGTGCGCCATTTCATCAGCCGTCTGGTTGGTCTCTTCGTTGAAGTGCTCCACCCAGTAAATCAAGCGCTGACAGTTGGGGCAATTGATGATCTTATGGCCTCCCTGCAGTTCAATGAACGTCTGCGGGGGGATCATGATCCGGCAACCGGAACAGACCCCGGCAGTCACGGGTACGATCACGGGATGGGACAGACGGCGGCGGATGAACTCATAGC
>USSI01000182.1 GCA_900557315.1 uncultured Butyricicoccus sp.
GCCCCCATCCCTGCGGGCTGTGACAGCCGCATGGACGCGCTGCTGGACACCCTGCCCGCCGGGGTGCAGCCCGCGAAAAAGCGCCGCGCGCCGCGTCTGGCCGTTTGCATCGGCATCGCGGCGGCGATGGTGGTCGGCGCGGCGGCTGCCGCGCCCGCCGTGCTGGAGATGGCACAGAATGCGATCGAGTACTTTGATCAAAACCAGCATTCGGAATATGCGAATTATCAGGGCAAATACGAGCAGTTTAACGCCGCAGTCGGTATGAGCGACACCAACGGTGATCAGACGCTGACCATCGACAATATCGCGGTCGACGACAGCTATCTGATGATCTTCTCCACGCTGAAAAGCGAGAAGCCGCTGGAACTGCGGGACGGCGAATATGCGACGCTTTCCGCCCGTGTTAAGTGGACTGCGCCCAATTTCTTCGCCGAGATCAACGGCGAATTGCTCGATATGTCCGGTCCGGTCGAAACGGAAGCCCGTCTGGTAGACGACTGTACGCTGACCTCGGTGCAGCGTATCGCGCTCAAGGAGCTGCTGCCCGACCAGTTCGACCTTCTGCTGTTTGACGGAGGCACGAGCGATATCAGTCAGTCAAATTTCCAGTTTGAAATGTCGGTGGACAAGAGTTCTGTCGCGGTTGAGACACTGACTGTCGAGCCTAAGCAGGATTTTACCGTTCACTTTACCGGCGTAAACGATATCGGTGAACCGTATACTGTCAACAGCAATCCTCGCATTGAGCGCGTATCCATTTCCCCGTTCGGCTCCACGATCACACTCAGCGAATGGGCCGAAAATCCCCTGACCAACTTTGTTCTGCGCGATGACCAAGGTAATTTCCTTCCCGTACTGAATATCGGCAGTGTCGGCGGCAGTATGATCAGCCGGGCGACCAATACATTCGAGTTCCTCGGTGCGAATCTGGATACGAGGTCGGTCACGCTGATCCCCTATCTCGATGAGGGACGCGCGCACGAGGTGACCGGTTCGCTGGATAAACTACCGCTGACTGACGATTCCGAGAACGGCTTCACGCTCGAAAGCCTTGAAATCGGCGAAAAGCAGGCTACCGCGACATTCTCTTTCCGCGGTGCGATGAATTACTGCAACGCGCAGTTCTCCCTGCTGCTGGCGGACGGCACACCGCTCGACCATCTCGCCGAGTGCTACATGGATTTCTCCTATGACAGGGAAAACGCCCTGTGCATCACCACAATCGAGTACCCCGATGCGACGCCGGAGCAGCTCTCGCAGATCACGGATGTATCTTTCTGGCAGCCAAACGAACTGACACTGCTCGAAGATCAGGCCGTCACGATCGACCTGCAATGACCCCGAGCGCACGAAAAGCCGCCCAATTGGGCGGCTTTTCCGCGTCTATCCTTCCTTTTGTGCGGCGGGAGCGGCCTATCCGAACCGGAACCAGAACCGCGGGCCTTCGTCCGTGTTCTCCGCGCCGTAAGCGTAGCCGTGCAGATCGAACACGGTCTTTGCAATCGACAGCCCCAGCCCGTCGCCCTCGGCGGCGCGCGACGCGTCCGCCTGATAATACGCCTCCCACAGGCGGGGCAGCGCGTCGGGCGGGATGGGCGCACCCGTGTTGACGACCGCGCACACGCCCTTTCCGATGCGGACAGCGATGCCGCCGCCCGGCGCGGTGTGCTGCACCGCGTTTTCCAGGATCGCGTCCAGCGCGCGGGCGAGCAGGGCGCGGTCGGCGTCGATTTCATCCGCGCCGTCTGCTGTGACTTCGGTATGCAGGCCGGCATCCGGCGGGACGGCCGCGTCCAGCCGTTCCTGCGCGAGGTCGGAGAGCGCAAACTTCGCGCGGCGCAGCGCCTTCGCGCCCGCCTCCAGCCGGGACAGCTCGAGCATGTGCCGCACGCTGCCGTCCAGGCGCGCCGCCTGCTGCCGGATGACCTCGAGATAGTGCGCGCGCTTGTCCTGCGCCATGTCGCTTGATAACAGTTCGGCGGTCGCGGACAGCACGGAAAGCGGCGTTTTCAGCTCGTGCGCGAGCGCGGCGGTGGTGTCGCGGCGCGCCTGTTCGACGCGCTCCTGTTTGCGCCACACGCGAAGAAGCGAAAAAGCGAGCAATGCCGTCAGCGCCAGCACGAGCAGCAGCGTTGTCAGATAAACCGGTATCAGTCCGCCCGCCGCTTCGCGCACCGGGGAGACGTCCACCCGGTAAAGCAGCACATACGCGGCATCGTTCGCGCCGGATACCGGCTCGTTGAGATAGCAGCCTTCCACAACGTCCAGATGCAGCAGCGCGGAAAGGCCAAACCACTCGCCGCGCGCGGCATCATCCACATACAGCGCCTCCGCTGCAAGCGCAGAGAGCTGCTCCAGCCCCTGCGCCAGTCCGGCGGCATCGCGCGCGCGGAAATACGCCGCCGCATCCTCGCCGGTTTCAAAACCGGGCAGGGTGAATGCCAGGCTGCTGTCCGTCGGCCGGAACAGCGTCCGGTCCGCATCGACGCGCTCCAATCCGGTCGTATCAGCCTGCGGCGTGCGCGCCATGAGCACAGCCTTCTCCGCTGCCTGCTCGACCGCGTCCCACTGCTCCATGGCGCTGTCCGGCACACGCTCAACCGTGACCGCATACACCGCAATCCGCTCCGGGATCAGCATCACGCCATCCAGCCAGCCGTCCACGCTGAGGCCGTAGTATTCCTTCCCTTCGTTTTCCGCCTGGTATCCGAAGCCGGTGTTCTGCTGATAAACCGTGACAAGCGCTTCCTGCTCCTCATCGGTCAGCCAGCGGTCCATATCCAGATAACAGCCCCGCCCGGCCAGATAGTTGCCCGTGTGCGCCGCCAGATTGCGTTCCCGGTCAAAGACAGCCGCCATGCTGACCGCCGGCTGCAGCCACTCATTACACGCGCTGTACAGCATCTCCTGCGCATCGCGCGGCGCAGCCTGTTCGGCCTCGTGCGCTGTGGTTTCGACGTCCTGGACGTAGCCCTGCACCACATCCCGCACGGAATCCCGGTAGCGCTGGGCCGCGAGACCGGTAGCCACGCCCATCGCCGCCACCCAAAACGCAAGGAACCCCGCGCCCACGCGCCAGAAAAAGCTCCAATAATTCCTACGTTTTACTTTCATCTCCATCCACCTCCAGCTTGTAGCCCCGCTTGACCACGGTTTTGATGCAGCCCGCGTGTTCCCCCAGCGCGCGGCGCAATTTCTTCATGTGGCTGTCGATTACGCGGTCTGTGCCGTCATAATCCCAGCCCCACGCGAGATTTAACAGCTCGTCGCGCGTCAGCACGCGGTTTTTGCGCTCCATCAGCGCCCGCAGCAGGGCAAATTCCTTGGGCGGCAGTATGACCGGCCTGCCACCCGCCGTCACCGTGCCGCGCGCGGGGTCAAGCACGAGCGTCCCCGCCCGCAGGACATCGTTCTGCGTCAGCCCTTTGGCGCGGCGGATCAGCGCCTGCGCTTTGGCATATAATACTGCCAGCGAAAACGGCTTGACCACATAGTCATCCGCGCCAAGGCCGTAGCCGTGCAGCTTGTCCTGCTCGTCCTCCCGGGCGGTCACAAACAGGATGGGCACGTCGCCCCGCTCCCGCGCCGCGCGGCACAGCGCAAAGCCGTCCGTGCCCGGCAGCATGACGTCGAGCAGCAGCAGGTCGTACGCGCGCGCCCCGATCATGGCGAGCGCCGTATCCCCGTCCGGCGCGGTCTCGACCGCAACCGTACCGCCGCTTTTTTCCGCAAAGTAGTCCGCGACCACCTCGCGCATGGCCTGCTCATCCTCGGCCAGCAGGATGGTGTACGCCATTTCCCTTCCCCCTTTGTGATTCCAGTATACCATGCCCGTCTGCCCTTTTTATGACGTGCAACCAGTTTGCAAAAATTATTTTAAAACTTCCGATTGGAATCGTAAAAAAAGAGTTGACAAAGCATCCAAATACTGATATACTGATTAAGCGTCAGAAAAACCCGCGGGTGTAGTTCAATGGTAGAATGTCAGCCTTCCAAGCTGAACACGTGGGTTCGATTCCCATCACCCGCTCCACGCTTTTTCAGCGCAGACGGGGTTCCGGAATTGATATGCGCCAGTAGCTCAGCCGGATAGAGCAACTGCCTTCTAAGCAGTAGGCCGGGGG
>USSI01000183.1 GCA_900557315.1 uncultured Butyricicoccus sp.
GGCTCTCCGCCTTGAGCGACACGCCCTGCACCTTATTTCTCGCACTCGCAAGCGTATCCAGGCAGTCGCGCATGCGCGCTTCCAGCGCCTCATGCGCCTGCTTTTCGCTGTCCAGCCGCTTGCCCGCGGTCCCGATGTCGGCTGCGATGGTATCGCGCCGCCCATCCATGCTGGCAAGGCCGGTCTCGGCCGCCGTGCGGTCGATCTCAAGCGCGTGCAGCCGGTTCTGCTGCTCGGTGCGTGCCTTGACGGCTTCGCGCAGCGCCGCCTCGGCCTGCTCCCGCTTGCTCGACTGCCCTGCCGCCTGCTGCGTCAGGTCATCCCGCCGCGCGGCCAGGCCTGCGTGCTGGGCGTCCAGCAATTCGATGCGCGACCGGCGCTCTGCAAGCTGCGCGCCCAGATTCTGCGCCTGCTCGGCGCGCTGGGCGCTCTCGCGCTGCGCGCGGTCGATGTTGTCTTTGTTGTTCTGTATGTTGGCTTTGAGGACCGCTGCGCGGCTCGCCTGCTCGGCAGCGCGCTGCTCGGTCTCGCGCAGCTGCTGCCGCAGGCGGTCGGTCTCGCGGTCGATCTCCCGCATATCGGCGGAAAGCTGCTCGGACTGCGCGTACAGCGCTTCCTGCGCCTGCCTGGCGGCGGAAAGCTGATCCGCGCAGGCCTTGGTATCCTGCTCCAGCTTCGCGTTGTCCGCCTTGATGCGGTCGAGCGACAGGAGCCAGAGCGATATCTCCAGCACACGCAGCTCGTCGCGCAGCAGCAGGAACTGCTTTGCTTTTTCCGCCTGCTTTTCAAGCGGCCCGACCTGGCGTTCCAGCTCGTCATACAGGTCGCGGATGCGGGCGAGGTTGTCCTCGGTGGCGGCGAGCTTACGCTCGGCCTCCTCATTGCGGTAGCGGAACTTGGTGATGCCGGCAGCTTCCTCGAATATCTCGCGCCGGTCCTCGCTCTTGAGCGACAGGATCTCGTCAATGCGGCCCTGCCCAATGATGGAATAGCCGTCGCGCCCCAAACCGGTATCCATGAACAGCTCATGGATGTCGCGCAGGCGGCAGTGCTTTTTATTTAAAAAATATTCGCTCTCACCCGAACGGTAATAGCGGCGGGTCACCATGATCTCGGTAAACTCCGAGCGGAACACGCCTTCGGAATTGTCCAGGATCAGCGAGACCTCGGCAAAGCCGACCGGCCCGCGTTTGGCGGTGCCGCCGAAAATGACGTCCTCCATCTTGGCGCCGCGCAGGCTGCGCGAGGACTGCTCGCCCAGCACCCAGCGGATGGCGTCCGATATATTGGATTTGCCCGAACCGTTCGGCCCGACGATCGCGGTCAGGCCGCCGAGAAATTTGATCTCGGTCTTGTCCGGGAATGACTTAAAGCCCTGCAAAATCAGGCTCTTGAGAACCATGTAACACCTCTAACGTATATATGGTTTTATTTTACCACCGCCGGCCCTGCTTTTCAATCCGCAAACCCAGAATTTACAGCCTGTCCATATTTTGCCCCCGCTGGACAGAGCCTGCGCGGCGTGGTATCATAGGGCTGCATAAGGAGGGCAGATGGGATGGACAAACGTGAGCAGGCCGTGCAGCGCTGGTTCGATATGTGGCTGCATGCACAGGATGAGGGCATAACGGAGCTTTTCGCCCCCGACTGCGTGTATACCGAAAGCTGGGGACCGGAATATCACGGCGCCGCGCAGGTCAAGCACTGGTTTGACGAATGGAACACGCGCGGCCGTGTGCTGGTCTGGGAGATCAAGCAGTTCCTGCACCGGGACGACCGGACTGCGGTCGAGTGGTATTTCAAAAACCGGATGCAGGACGGCCGTGTGGAGGAATTCGACGGCATTTCGCTCATCCGCTGGGCGGTGGACGGTAAAATCGCCGCGCTCAAGGAGTTCGGCTGCAACACCCATACTTATGACCCGTATGCGGACGGCCCCGCGCCCCGCTTCCGGGACGAAAAGGCAAACTGGTTCTGATTTGCCGCATAAAAATCCCCCGGGACATGTCCCGAGGGATTTTTTAGCCAATACCGTATGGTTTGGCAAGAGCGATTTGTGAGAATATTTTACATCCGGATGCGGCGCGCTTTCGCAGCAATACTTGATGTATTACAAGAAAACGCAACAAAATCCGGGTACAAAATTTCCGCAAAACGCCGCAGGCGCAATTATGCGGCGTTGCCTATTCTACGCCCATCGCCTTGAGCGCCTGCTTGGCCGCCATCTGCTCGGCCTCCTTTTTGCTCCGGCCGGTGCCGGACGCAAACACATTGGAGTTGAGCAGCAGCTCCATGGTGAAGCGCTTGTCGTGATCCGGGCCGGACTGCCCGGCAAGCCGGTATTCGAGCGTCTCCTGCTTATTTTTCTGCACGATCTCCTGCAGCATGGTCTTGTAGTCCTTGAACGCGCCGCCTGCGATCGCAACGTCCACCTTGTGCGGGATGAAGCGCAGCACAAATGCGCGCGCCGGCTCGATGCCGCCGTCCAGATAGATCGCGCCGAGCAGCGCCTCGGTCGCGTCCGCCAGGATGGACGGCCGCTCGCGCCCGCCGCCGGTCTCCTCGCCGTGGCCGAGCCTGATCTCCTGCGGGATGCCAAGTTCCCTCGCGATCTCGCACAGCGCCCCCTCGCACACCACCGCCGCGCGCAGCTTGGTCAGGTCGCCCTCGGGCAGATCGGGATAGTGCGTGAACAGGTAATCCGCCGTGACAAAGCCCAGTACGGAATCGCCAAGGAACTCCAGCCGCTCGTTGTGGTGCAGGTGGTTCCCACGGTGCTCGTTGGCATAGGACGAGTGGGTCATCGCGGTCTGGTACAGCGTCTTGTCCTGAAACTGATAGTTGATGTTCAGCATGTGTGTTTCACCTCCTCCGCCGCGCTTCCGGCGCGGCTTTCCGGCAGCAATGCGTCTTATTCCGCAATGGTCATGTACTGTATGCTCTCCGAAACCGCCTGGATCATACCCGATTTCGTATAGGCAATCGCCTGCCGCACCGCGTTCATCACCGCAATTTCATTGGACGAACCGTGCGCCTTGATAACCGGTTTTGCAATGCCGAGGAAGGGCGCGCCGCCGATCTTGTCCTGATTGAACAGGTCGCGGAACTCGTCCATGCCCTTTTTGCACGCGAGATAGCTCAGTTTGGTCGCCGTATTGCGCATGAACACGTCCTTGATCGCGCCTGCCATGAACTTGGCAACGCCCTCGATGGTCTTGAGCATCACGTTGCCCGAGTAGCCGTCGCACACCGCGATATCGCACGCGCCAAGCGGCACCATGCTGCCCTCGACGTTGCCGACAAAGTTGAGCCGGCCCTCGTCGCCTGCCTTCTTGAGCAGCGCATACGCTTCCTTACGCAGCGGGTCGCCCTTGGTGTCCTCGGTGCCGTTGTTGACCAGGCCGACACGCGGGTTTTTGACCCCGTTGATCTTTTCCGCGTACAGCGAGCCGAGGAAGGCGAACTGCAGCAGCATCTCCGCCGTGCACTCGGTGTTCGCGCCTGCGTCGCACAGCATGACCTGCCCGCCCTTGCAGGGCATAACGGGTGCGAGCGCGCCGCGGCGGATGCCCTTGATGCGGCCGCCGTACAGCGTCGCGCCGGTAAGCAGCGCGCCGGTGTTGCCCGCGGACACGAGCGCGTCGCCCTCGCCCGACTTGAGCAGCTTGAACGCCACCGCCATGGAGGAGTCCGGTTTGTGGCGCAGCACGGTCGCGGGGTCGTCGTGCATGTCCACCAGATCGGACGCGGGCATGATGGTCACGCCCGGCGTATGCTCCATGCCCTTATCCTTGAGCACCGCCGCAACCTTGTCCGGGTCGCCGACGAGCAGCACCTCTTCGCCGTATTCCTTTGCAGCCAGCGCACCGCCCCAGACGGCGGACTCCGGCGCGTTATCGCCGCCCATGGCGTCCACAATGATCTTCATATCAAAGCTCCCCTTTCAGACTGTCGATCTTTTCGAGCGCCCGCTCGGAAATCTTCATATTCTTCTCCCGCTTGCCCTTGATTTTATAGCCCAGCGGGTCAATGATGCCGAAGTTGATGTTCATGGGCTGGAATTTGGCAACCGTATGGTCGGAGATATAGCACGCCAGC
>USSI01000184.1 GCA_900557315.1 uncultured Butyricicoccus sp.
CCAGCTCATTATAGGACGGCAGTCCGTACATTTCCACATACATCTCAAAGGGCCTGAACAGCCCCGGATTCTTCATCTTGGTGGGAGGCGTGCTCATGATGTTGTTGTGATCGTCCTCGATAATACAGAAGGTATCGCTGTCGCATTCGATTTCCTTCTGGAACCTCTTTGCATCATTCTCCGTCATCCATCCGCACAGGATGTAAAAGTTATGGGTGTCATGCTTGGTGACGGCAGCCATTTTCCTCACATCAAAGTTGGTGGAAAATGTCCTGATGCGCCTTAAGGCAGCGGCAAACTCGTCCTTCCTGCTGCTCATGGCCTCCACGATATTCCTGTCCGCCTCGTCTATCTCCTTTTGAAGGCTCCCTATCCTGTCGTCCAGTACATGTCCTGCCTCCACAGGAGTGCCCTCGTACTCATCCGGAAGGAAACACCGCTCAAAATGCATGGATGCATAGATGGCATCGATCTTGTCTGCCAGCTTTTCCGGCACAAAGTCCGCCGGGGCGGCCTTGACCAGGCGCGGGGTGTCGTCTTCATCCGTAATGGACAGTTTCTGCGGCTTTTCCGCCGGTTTTTCCTGCTTCTGCGCGGGTTTTTCCTTTTTCTCCGGCTTTTCCGCGTTTTTCTTCTCCGGGTTGGGCTTTTCCACAGGCTTGTGGACAGGCTCTTCCTTTTTGACCGGCTCATCCGGCACCTCATAGGTTACACGCACGCGCGCAGGCGTGGCGCCGATGCCGAGAAAACCTTTTTTACCGTTATCCAGCACCTCGACGGATACATCGTCGCGGTCCATGCCAAGCTGCCGGAGGGCAGCTTCGATCGCAGCGTCACGCGTATCGCCGGTGGTTTCAATAAATTTCTGCATAACTTATTTGCCCCCCTTCTTTTTCTTCGCGTTCTGGGCTTTGGCAGCATTTTCCGCTCTGGCCTTTTCCGCCTGCTCCAGCTGCGCCGCCTTATGGGCTGCGCGCCTGGCTTCCTTTTCCGCCTCAATGCGGGCAGTTTCCTCCGCTTCCTTGCGATCCTGCTTGCCGCGCAGGATCCTGGTCAGCACCACTTCCTGCACGCAGGTAAACACGTTGTTGAAAATCCAGTAAATGCCGATTGCGCCCGGCAGGATAAAGCCGAAGTACAGCGACATGAGCGGCATCATGATGTTGAGCACCTTCATCTGGCCCGCAGCCGCGCTGGCCTGCGTGCCCTGCATCTTCTGCATGATGTAACTGGACAGGAATGCGGTTGCACCGGACAGGATCGGGATGATCCAGATAATATCCGGGTTGGAAATGGACGGGGTCTGCGCCAGGTTGAGGCCCAGGAAGTTGAAATCAATGTTCAGCAGGTCGCCGTGGCCGTTGGTGATCGCGGTAACCGCATCCGGCCAGACGCCGCCGGCTTCCTGATACATCTGACCGAGTTTTTCCGCAATGGTGATCTGGCCGTAATAGCCTGCACTCGCCATGTCCACGCCGACCAGAGTCGCCAGCTGGTTGATGATATCATCCGCAAAGCCCATCATGAATTTGAGCGGCTGCTGTACCGCATAGTACAGGCCCATCATGATAATCAGCGGGATGAACTGCGGCAGGCAGCCCGACATTGGGTTGACGCCGTGCTTGTCATACAGCTTCTGCATCTCCTCGTTGAGTTTGACGCGGTTATTCGCGTACTTTTTCTGCAGCTGCTGCAGTTCGGCGTTCATTGCCGTCATCTTGAGCATGCTCTTTTTGCTCTTGATGGTCAGCGGCATGCAGCACAGCTTGACCAGCAGGGCGAACAGGATGACCGCAATACCGTAGTTTCCGACAAAATTAAAGATTGCCAGAAGGATCAGGCCAAGCGGCCTGACGATAACAAGACCGAATATTTCTCCCATATAAACCTCCGTTGGGTTAGTTTTCCTTTATGCAAAGGAAAGAAAGCACCGTTTTTTCAAACGGCGGGGGTTGTTTTTTCCGTTTTGTGCGCACTGCGCTGCCCATCTCTACGGCACGGGGTCATAAGGCCCGCGTTTGGAGAAGGGGTGGCAGCGGCAGATGCGCTTGACCGCCAGCCAGCCGCCCTTGAGCGCGCCGTATTTCTCGATCGCCTCGATCGCGTACTGCGAACAGGTCGGGATATACCGGCAGCAGGGCGGTTTGGCAGGCGAAATATGCCGGCGGTAAAAACGGATTGCCGCCAGCAGAAACCGCTTCATAACTGAGCCGCCGCGGCCTTGTTTTCCTTTAAGGCGCGCAGCAGCGATTTTTCGATTTCCCAGTAAGTTGCGCCCACCGCGCGGCTGCGCGCGACGAGCACAAGGTCCACGCCGCTCGCGAATTCGTCCTCGTGCAGGCGGTATGCCTCACGGAACAGACGCTTGACGCGGTTTCGCTGCACCGCGCCCGCCAGTTTGGCGCTGACCGTCAGCCCCAGGCGGTTATAGCCCAGGCGGTTTTTCCGGCAGTACAGGACCAGATGCCTGCCCGCAGTGGAAACCCCCCGGTGGTACAACCGGCGGAACTCGTGGTTTTCCTTTAAGGATATTGTTTTTTTCATCTTTTCTTTGATGCTCCTCGTTTTTCCCGATGCCCCTGAAAAAACGAAACCCTTTGCAGCAGAATGTGTTTGCAAAGCCGGCAGTCACCCTTTTTCCGCCCGGCAGGCGCTGCCCGAAATTTTTATGCCGGTTTTCGATGACGAAAAAAGCGAGCCGCATTTCGGCGGCTCGCTGCGAACTCTACCGCGCCGCTGGCGCGTATTCAATAGAAAATAAAAGCGCCTGCTTTTATTTTCATAAAATGTCCAGCTTTGCCGGACATTTTATACCCTGACCCAGCCGCCCTGGGCGGCGTCATTGGGGTATCGAAAACAAGTTTCAAAGGAACTTGTTTTCGTATATAGGGGATTTTTGAAACCCCCTATTAAGCTAAGCGCATTAGGCAGTCAGCTTAGCGCGGCCCTTCGCGCGGCGGCGCGCCAACACCTTGCGGCCGTTGGACGTACGCATGCGCTTGCGGAAACCATGCTCCTTGGAGCGCTGACGCTTCTTCGGCTGATACGTTCTCTTCATTCTTCGTGCACCTCCCTGTTTTCTGATTTACGGATGGGCACCGGCATAGGTCCGGCGCAAGACGCGGGCACATGCCGCTGCCTGTCCGCATAATATGATACGATAATTATTATCTTATAAAAAAGCCAAAATGTCAAGGTTTTTTTGTGTTTTCAACATCTTGGGGACAGGCTTAAAAATTGCACTATAAATTGGGCCGTCACAAGCGCAGGGCCTGCGTTTCATCAACAATTTGCGTTGAATCTGTGGATAACTTATGTTATTATTATTCTGTATTCATATCGACAGGAGGCGCCCCATGGCTAACAATATACTGGAAATGGCGCTCGAACGCCTTGAGCGCGATTTCCCGCCGTCCAGCCTTTCAGCCTGGTTCGACGATGCGACGGTTGTTTCCTTTACGGACAACCGTTTGATTTTGCACTCTCCCGTGCAGTTTAAAAAAGAATTTATCGACCAAAAGTTCATCGAGCCGCTGCAGAACGCGCTCTATGAACTGACCGGCGACCAGATCGCGGTCGTGGTCGTGACCGGCGAATACTCCACGCCGGCCGCCGCCAGCTCCTCGCCGTACGACGACTATACCTTCGAGCGGTTTATCGTCGGCTCGAGCAACAAGTTTGCGCACGCGGCGGCGCTTGCGGTCGCGCAGCGGCCCGCGGCGGAAAACAACCCGCTGTTCATCTACGGCAACTCCGGCCTGGGCAAAACCCACCTGATGTACGCGATTGCCAATGTTCTGCGCCGCACGCATCCGGAGTTCCGCATCATCTACGTCAAGGGCGAGGACTTCACCAACGAACTGATTACCGCCATCCAGGAAGGCAATGTGCAGGCATTCCGCAACAAATACCGCATGGTTGACCTGCTGCTGCTGGACGACGTGCAGTTTATCGCGGGCAAGGAACGCACGCAGGAGGAATTTTTCCATACCTTCAACGCGCTGTACGAATCCAAAAAGCAGATCGTGCTCACCTCCGACCGGCCGCCCAAGGAGATCAACAC
>USSI01000185.1 GCA_900557315.1 uncultured Butyricicoccus sp.
ATAGGTCATGCCGGTTTCCCAGAATGCGCTGCCGTCAAATGCAATTTTCATAAGATTCTACTCCCTTCCGTATTATTTGAGCATGGTTTCGTGCAGGAATGCTGCGGACTTCTGGATTGCCACCAGATTGTTCGGCATGAGCGGGTCTTCGACCTCGATGGAAACCGGGCCGTGGTAGTCGCCTTCGGCCAGGGCCGCGAAGAAGGTCTTCCACCACAACGCGTCGTGGCCGTAGCCGACTGCGACATAGTTCCACGAACGGCTGACTGCCGGGCCGTTGTACGCGCCCTGCTCGTAGCAGTCCAGGCCCTTGATGTGTGCGTTGATGCGGGAATCCTTGCCATGCACATGGTAAACCGCCTTTTCCTCACACAGCTTGCGGGCCATGGCGATCGGGTCGCCGCCCATGAAGAACACATGGCTTGGGTCAAGGTTCAGGCCAATGATACCGCCCACCGCCTCGCGCAGCTTGAGCACGGTCGGCACGTTGTATACCAGGTTCATCGGGTGGTTTTCCAATGCGATCGTTTCCACGCCGCAGGACTTTGCGAGGTCGGCCGCCTTGCTCCAGAAATTGATCGCAACGTCCCACTGGTATTTCAGCACGTCCATCATCTCGGGCGGGAAGGTGTGGGTGACCCAGTTCAGGGTTTCATCATTCGGGCCGCCGGCCGGCAGCCCGGACTGGGAAACCACGTGCTTGACGCCCAGCAGCTCCGCCAGACGGAAGGTATTCATCACATCCGGCGCGTGGCTCGCCCAGCGCTCGCCGGGGCCGAGGGCGTTTGCCGAGCAGTTGAGCGCATACAGCTCGAGACCGCGGCTCTCGATGGCATCCATGAAATCCTTGCGGGCTTCCGCGCTGTGCAGCAGCTTTTCCATATCCAGATGGGGCGCGCAGGAATAATCGCCCGTTGCAATCTCCAGCACCTGAATGCCCATCTTGACCGCTTCGTCCAGCACCTGCTCGAACGGCATATCCGGCAGGCCGTCGGTGAACAGGCCCAGCTTCATCGGGTTCGGGTTGAACGAGGCTACCGGCATGTCAAAATCTTTCGGATCAATACTCATGACAATTCTCCTTTTCGTCTTGGATGTGATGTAATTCAGCTTAAAATTCTACCCATGCGGAGTCTTTTTCCGCGGACTCGACGCACTTTTCCACCCACTTGACGCCCAGCACGCCTGCGTGGATATCCGGGTACCAGAAGTCGATTTCTTCTCCCTTTTCGTTTTTGTCGATGGCCTCGGCAAAGCGGGTGTACAGGTTGCTCCAAGCCTCGAACAGGCCCTCCGGGTGGCCGCCGCCGATGCGGTCGTCCGCCAGCGCTTCCGGATACAGATAGCCGTTGCCCCTGCTCAGCATACGCGGCGATTCGCCCTGGACCTCATAGGAGAGGTAGTTCGGCTTTTCCGCGTCCCAGGCTACCGAAGCCTTTTCACCCACGATGCGAATGCGGAAACCGAACTGCTCGCCGGCATTGACGCCGCTGGACCAGATATAGCCGATTGCACCGTTGTCATATTCCATGATGGACATTGCATTGTCCTCAAGCGTCCTGCCTTCTACGAAGGACTGCTTGGTGCACATCAGCCGCTTGATGTGCAGCTCCGGGCAGATCGCTTCGGTCAGGTACAGCATATGCGTTCCCACGTCGCCCATCGAGAATGCCGGGCCAGCCTTCTTCGGATCCACACGCCAGGCCTGGGACTCCGCCTTCTTCTCAACTGCTACGTTATTGCCGCCGTGTGCAAACTGCATATTGATGATACGGATCTTACCGAGGTCGCCTCTTGCGACCATCTGGCGCGCCTGCTCGATCATCTGATGGCCGGAGTAGCCGTAGGAAACGAACATCACCTTGCCGGTCTTTTTCACCAGTGCTTCCAGCTCCTCCGCCTCGGCGGTCGTGAAGCACAGCGGCTTTTCGCAGTAAACGTGCAGGCCAGCCTCGAGCGCCGCTTTGGCGATCTCGAAATGGGTGAAGTTCGGGGTCGCAATGGAGACCGCCTGAATGCCGTCCGGGCGCTTGGCCTCCTCTGTAAACATGGTCTTGTAATCCGGATAGCACCGCTCCGGCGAAACATGCAGGTTTTCGCCGAATGCCCGGCCGCGCACCGGATCGACGTCAAACGCGCCTGCAACCAGCTCAAAGTTGAAATCGCGCAGCGCCGCCGAACGGTGGATATAACCGATCTGGCTGCCCTTGCCGCCGCCTACCATTGCCCAGCGGATCGGCTTGTCAACATTCTTTTCTCCGTAGATCATAAGTAATGCTCCTTTTTAATATCGTAAGGTGATAAAAGAAATACAAAAGTTGATGTTTTACAGCTCGCCGCGCGCTTCGCGCTCAGCCAGCTCCTTCATAATGGCCGGATACTCCTTTTCCAGATGGTGGAACAGCAGGATCACTGCGACGATGCCCCAGACAATGACCGGCCCCCAGATGAACAGCCCATTGATCGCATTGATGGCGGAAGCGGACTGTGTCGCTGCCATGCCTTCGTAGCCTGCCCAGTCCATGATCCAGCCGAAGCCCGCGCTCATCAGGCCGCCGCCCAACTTGGAACCGACCGATGCAGCGCTGTAAATCAGGCCCTCCAGACGGAGATGGGTCTTATACTGGCCATATTCAACTGAATCTGCAATAAAGGAGAACACAACGCCCATCAGCGGAGCCTGTCCGATGCCGCGGCAGATCGCGGAAACCATCGCAAAAGTGAAATTGTCCGCGTCGATCATCAACCCGATCTGACCTGCGATGCTGATAACCGCACCGGCCAGCGCCAGATTGCGTTTGCTGATCTTCTTGAGCAGCAGCGGGATGAAGAAAATAATGCCGATCGCGGGAATCTGTTCTGCCAGATACAGCGGGCTGGTCAGCAGCTCGTTGCCGAGGATCCACTTGCTGTAATAGCTCAGGCCGGTGCCGGACAGGGTCATGTATACCGACAGCATTGCCCACAGCAGCAGGCCGAGCGCCCAGTATTTGTTTTTAACCAGCGCTTTCAGGCTGGTGCCGATCGGCACCTTGCTGTCCTGCGATTCCCCGGAAAGCTGCACGCGTTCCTTCGTATTGAAGAAGCAGATCAGCAGCAGGACCAGCGCGATCACTGCATAAATCGCCGCTGCCATGATCCATGCTTTCTGGTCGTTGCCCAGGAGATTTACCAGCGGCAGCGTGACTGCGGTAGCAAGGATGCGTCCGAACGGCGACAGCGCCATGCGGATTGCGTTGATCGAACCGCGCTCGTACTGGTTGCGGGTCATCAGCGCGGCCAGAGACGAATACGGCAGGTTGAGCGCCGTATAACATACGGTCTGGATAAAGTTGTACGTAATGAAAATGTAGACCGCCTTGACCATATCGCTTCCGGCCGGTACGGTGAACAGCAGCACGCAGCCGATTGCATACGGGACGCTTGACCAAAGCACCCAGGGCCGCGCCTTGCCGTATTTGGAATGTGTGCGGTCTACGATCAGCCCCATGATGACGTCCGAAATACCGTCAAAGAAGCGCGAGATCAGAATAATCAGACCTACCGTACCAATGGAAACACCGATATAGTCGGTGTAAAAAAAGCTGAGCAGGCTTGTCGTCAGTCCAACGATGATGTTGCAGGACGTATCGCCGAGGCCGTACGAGATTTTCTCCCGCATGGAAATCTTAACGTCGCCCGCAAGCTGCGTCGTTTTCTCCATTGTGTTTCTTTCTGCCATGGTATACCCTCTTTCTCAATATTCTGTGTGGTTACAGTTGTTTTTGAAAAATACCGGCCGGTTTTCCTTTGTTGAGTACAGTATAAAAGCGAAACGCATTTCTTTCGAGAATGATGCAACGCCGCTTCCGCATAAAACAACGATTTCTTTGTTTTTCGGAACTTTAACCATGTTTTTGGATTTGATTTTGTGCAAAAAACCAAAATTATACGCATGTTTTATATTGTTCAAGGTATTGAAAGCAAAAAAGCGCCGCCGGCAAAATGAACTGCCCCAAATTGTACGGACATCACAAAAAGCGCCTGCGGATGTAAGAATA
>USSI01000186.1 GCA_900557315.1 uncultured Butyricicoccus sp.
CGTAGGAGAGAATATCGCCAGTGTTTACAGCCCACAAGATGGTAAAAAACTGCTCGTGCCGCGGGTAATTGCAGAGAAGCGGCCGCTGCTGGGCATCCGGCAATATTATTCCACCCGTTATGGCAAAAATGTAGATATTGTTGCCAGCTCATTTCCGGTCGTACAGGATGGGCAGGTGCTGGGCGGCTTCAGCATTATGGAAGACTGGAGTACGATCGACAGCCTGCATAAGCAGATTATTGATTTGCAGCAAAAACTGGTTGAGCGCAGCGGTGGAAAAACCAGACATAAAAGCGAACTCACTGCGAAGTACATGTTTTCTGATATCATCCATATCAGCCATGCCATGAACAGCGTGGTGGCGCAATGCCGTCAGGTGGCAAAAACGGATTCCTCCGTGATGATCTACGGCGAGACCGGCACGGGCAAGGAGCTTTTTGCACAGAGCATCCATAACGAAAGCCGCCGCGCGGATGGCCCGTTCCTTGCGATCAACTGCGCGGCGATTCCGGAAAACCTGCTCGAAAGCCTGCTGTTCGGCACGGAAAAGGGGGCGTATACGGGCGCAGAGCGCCGCGCGGGCCTGTTTGAGCAGGCGGATGGCGGTACGCTGCTGCTCGATGAGATCAACTCCATGAATATCAATCTGCAGAGCAAGCTGCTGCGCGTGCTGCAGGACGGCGTGATCCGCCGTGTCGGCGGCATGAATGAGATCCATGTGGATGTTCGCGTGCTGTCCAATATCAATATGCCGCCCTATGAGGCGATCGAAAAAGGAATCCTGCGGCGAGACCTGTTTTACCGGTTGGGTGTGGTCAATATCAATGTGCCGCCGCTGCGTGAACGCCGGGAGGATATCCCGTTGCTGGCCAAGCATTTTGTCATGCAGTGCAACGAAAAAATGGCGCGCGCCGTCCGGGATGTTGATGAAGCTGCGCTCGCGCGTTTTAATACTTACAAATGGCCGGGTAATGTGCGCGAGCTCGAGCATGCGATCGAGCATGCGATGAATGTGATGCCCGACGATGCAGATGTTATCACACCGGAATATCTGCCGGCACATATTACGGCACATCCTGCAGCCGGTACCCGTGCCCCAACGGCAAAACCGGCAAACGGTTCGCTGAGCGGCACCATGCAGGATATGGAACGCCGCACCATCTGCAAGGTGCTGCGCGAAAATGGCGGAAACATTTCCGAATCTGCGCGTGTGCTGCAGATGAGCCGTCAGCGGCTGCAGTATCGCATCAAACGCTATCAGATCAATATTGACGAGCTGTTGGATGACGCGGCTCGTTGAAATACAGCTTTAGCAGCCCCTTGGGGCTGCTTTTTGCATATCCGGACAAAGTGATGCTTCCGGCAGCCCGATTGGCTGCCGGAAGCTTTGGGAAGAATGGTGAAACGCAAATGGCGTTCGTATGGGTTTCCACGGACATTCCGTGGGGAGGAAGCATCCCTTTAACGGGCGATGCCCGCAATATCCTTGGCAAGCTGCTTTTTGCCCTGGATGTTGCCCTGACGGGCGATCATGATGCGCTGCGCCTGCGGGGAGCCTGCGCCGTGCATGGACTCCGTGCGATAGCCGACCGCCGCCGCGCCAAGGCACATGTTCTCAAGGAAACGCATGATGCGCTGGCGGTCCTCGGTGGCGACGCCTTCGCGCGCCGCAAAGAACTTGTTGCAGATCTCGCCGATGGTCTCGCCGCTGCGGCCGACCACGGTATCCGAATGGAAGTCTTTCTGGGAGGGCATGGTGACCATCAGGCCGCCTGCGATATCCTCCGCGAGACGGACGATCTCATACGGGAAGCGGGTGACGTTCTGTTTGCAGACGTTTGCCAGCAGCAGGTCGATCAGGTAGTTGCCCGCCTTGGTGGCGTGGCCCTGGCAGGAGCAGGCGAGGCCGCAGCTGTACAGGGTTTCGTTTAAGTGGGTCATCTCGATCAGCTTGTCCTTGACCGCGGAAGCCTTTTCTACGCCGTTATACTCCGCTGCGAGCGCGGCTGCGCCGATCACCACGTCGCCTACGCCGACCTTGCAGCCGCCGTAGGACTGGCGGTGGTAGCCCGCAAAACGCTCGACCAGCATGCCGGCAAACTCATATTCGCCGTTTAAGAAGATGTACTCGTTCGGGATGAATACATGGTCGAGTACGACAAGGGCTTCCTGACCGCCGAACCTGGCGTTGCCCACGTCGATGCAGGAATCCTCCTCCAGCTTGCGGGTGTCGCACGACTGGCGGCCGTAGATCATGTACATGCCGTCCGCGTCGGTCGGGCAGGCAAACGATACCGCCCAGTCCTTGTCTGCCTCGCCCATCGAGATGGTGGGCATGAAGATGTGCCAGTGCGAGTTGATCGAGCCGGTCTGGTGGCACTTCGCGCCGCAGACCACAATGCCGTCCGGGCGGCGTTCGACCACATGGACGAACATGTCCGCGTCCGTCTGCTCGTGCGGCGCCTTGGAGCGGTCGCCCTTGGGGTCGGTCATCGCGCCGTCCACGGTCAGGTCCTCGTCCTGTACCATGGTCAGGAAGTTCTTGAAGTTCTCATGGTAGTGGGTGCCGTACTTCTCATCTACCTCATAGGTGGTGGAGAAAACGGCGTTGAAGCTGTCCATACCCACGCAGCGCTGGAAGCAGCTGGCGGTCTTCTGGCCGAGCAGGCGCTGCATCTTCACCTTTTTCACCAGATCGTCGGTTGACTGGTGCAGGTGGGTGAAACGGTTGATCTTGTGCCCGGTCAGGCTGGAGGTGGCGGTCATCAGGTCGGCATACTGCGGGTCCTGAGCCAGCTCATAGGTCATGGCGACGCAGTTGATCGAGGGGCGGATCATCGGATGATCCACCCAGTTCTCGATCTGCTCGCCGAACACATGTCAGAGAGAGGGCGTAGACCATGACCTTTGAGTATACGCGCGTCAGCACAAATGACCAAAACCCCGAACGGCAGCATATTGCAATCGCGGAATATGCTGCGGCAAACGGTATTGTAATAGATCGCGCCTATGAGGATAAGGCAAGCGGGCGGGACTTCCAGCGGCCACAATATCAGGCCATGAAAGCGACGCTGCGCGCTGGTGACGTTGTCATTATCAAAGAACTTGACCGCATGGGGCGCAACATGGAGCAAATCAAGCGGGAGTGGCAGGAATTGCAGCAGATCGGGGCAAGTATTATCGTAACCGATACCCCGCTGCTGAATACAGCCAATAAGACCGACCTTGAAAAGCAGCTTATTACCAATATCGTTTTTGAACTGTTGGCCTATATGGCCGAAAAGGAGCGGCAGAAGATACACGCGCGGCAGGCCGAGGGGATCGCCATTGCCAAGGAACAGGGCAAGTACAAGGGGCGCAAGCCGATTGTGCGCGCAGACTTCCCGAAAGTATATCAGGCATGGAAAGCGGGCGAAATAACGGCTGTGGCTGCTATGGAGCAGTTACAGCTTAGCAAAGCCACCTTTTACCGAAAAGTGCGGGAATACGAAAGGAGCTCGGACGTATGAGCGAAAAGGACTTTTTGACCGTAGCCGACGTTGCGCGGGAATTGGGATTGACTGCCCGAACCGTGCGGCGGCTGTTCAGCACTGGCAAGCTACAAGGGAAGAAGATCGCGGGCAAGTATATTATCACGCGTGACGCTTTGAAACGGTATATTGATGCGGCATAATACCAACAATCCCCCGCACGGCTGCGCGTGCGAGGGACTGTTTTACTCAAAAAAGAGTAAATTGTTTATAGGATAGCTGTACCTGCTTGCGGATGCGAGGGATTGACAAACCCGCTTGCGGGCGGTATACTAAACATAGAAAAGGGTGCTGCCGGTAGATGGTTAGCCCCGAATATTGGGTTGGAAGTAACCGCAACATTGGGAGTGAGGCGGTTACTTCTGTTTATTGCTTAAAATACGCTCGATAAGTACAAGTATCACTACAAGCATTATGAGATATTCCATAGCAGCGCCCCCTTTCAGGGGCAAGACTTAACCGCCTACCGCTGGCGCGGCAGCACCGTATCCGTAGTATAGCAGAAAAG
>USSI01000187.1 GCA_900557315.1 uncultured Butyricicoccus sp.
CAGCGATCAATTTGCTGTTCCAGTTTATCCATAGGAAAATACCCCCGCGCAAATGATACCTTGATTATAGCGGAATATCGGATGCCGTCAACACGCTGAAAACGAACAGAACAAGATTTATGTATGATGCACGTAAAGCGAGCAGGATTTTATTATAACGGCTGTGTTAGGATATGTGCATAACAGCAGGGTCGCCAAATGAGGGCTTTTCGTATATAATCCCAAATTCGGAAGGATTTGGGGAAATAGGGAGGGGAAAAGCAGCGCACAGCTGCCTTCCAGCCTTTACGAAACGCCTATGACAAATCGGTATCAGCTCCCTGCTGACAACAACCCAAATTAGACAAAACAGGGAATATATGTTCCGCTTGTCAATCGGTCGCAAAGGAGTGTGCAGGAACATGGCCGGACAACCAGAATTGTGGCAGAAGTATACAGCGATCTTGCGCGAGGAGATGGTGCCGGCGCTGGGGTGTACCGAGCCGATCGCCATTGCTTACGCTGCAGCGACAGCACGGCAGACGCTGGGGCAGATGCCGGAACGGCTTGTGGTCGAGTGCAGCGGCAACATTGTCAAAAACGTCAAGGGCGTCATTGTGCCGGGCACGGGGGATATGAAAGGCATTGAGACGGCGGCAGTGGTCGGCGCAGTTGGCGGTGACGCATCGCGCAAACTGGAAGTGCTGGAATGCGTGACCCCGGCTGATGTGGAACAGGCGCGTGCGCTGATTGCGCAGGGCGTTTGTGAGGTCGGGCTGCTGCCGGGCGAGGCCGGGCTGCATATTATTGTAACCGAGTACGCCGGGCAAGATAACGCACGGGTTGAAATCCTGGACGAGCATACCAACATCGTGCGGATTGAGAAAAACGGCGAGGTCCTGCTCCAAAAGCAGGCGGAAAGGGCTGGGAATGATGTGCAGGGACTGGATTACAGCTGCCTGAGCATACGGGATATCCTGGATTACGCCGAACATATGCCGCTTGACGAGATGATCCCGATTTTGGACGAACAGATCCGCTGCAACACGGCGATTTCCCGTGAGGGCCTGAGCGGTGATTGGGGGGCGAACGTTGGCCGGATGCTGCGGCAGGTCTACGGAGATGATGTGAAAACGCGCGCTAAGGCAAGCGCGGCTGCTGGTTCGGATGCCCGCATGAGCGGTTGTGTACTGCCTGTGGTCATCAATTCGGGCAGCGGCAACCAGGGGATGACGGTTTCCCTGCCGGTCATCGAATATGCCCGGGAGATGGGTGTGGATCAGGAACGTTTGTACCGCGCGCTGCTGGTGAGCAATCTGGTTGCTATCCATCAGAAGACCGGGATCGGGCGGCTGTCGGCTTATTGCGGCGCGGTTTCCGCGGCGTGCGGCGCAGGCACCGCAATCACCTGGCTGGCCGGCGGCACCTATCAGCAGATTGCAGACACCATCACCAACACACTGGCCAACGTATCCGGTATTGTATGCGACGGCGCGAAGCCGTCGTGCGCGGCAAAAATCGCGTCCGCTGTGGATGCCGCGCTGATGGGGCATTATATGGCGATGAATCACGAAGCCTTCCGCGCGGGCGAGGGGATCGTGCAGGACGAGCTGGAAAAGACGATTGAAAGCGTGGGCCGCCTTGGACGGGAAGGTATGCGGGAAACCGATATTGAGGTGCTCCATATCATGATCGGCAAGTAGGCGGGCCATGCAGCGCCGGAACCGGCGTCTGCGGAAAATAAGGATTTTGAATTCCTGCGGGAATTTGAAATAAACTGCAAAAAATAGGAGGAAAAGAACATGAAACGGTTGATCTCCCTGACTTTGTTGGGTACGCTTCTGGCGGGTATGCTGGCGGGCTGCGGCAGCACAGAGGCTGACACCGGAACCGCGGACGGCGGTGGCGGTTCGGAAAAGCACCCGAAACACACCTTGGCGGCGTCCATCCCGCTGACCGGCAATCTGATGCAGTACGGCACCAGCTATCAGAACGCGTTGACCATGGCGGTCAACGATTTCAATGAAGCAGGAGGGCTGGACGGCGAGGATGTAATCCTGGAAATCAACGACGATAAGGGCGACCAGAAGGAAGCCATCAACCTGGCTAACAAGATCATCGAGGAAGAGGACGTTTTTGCGGTGGTCGGCTCGTATGGTTCCTCGGTCTCCATGGCGGCGGCGCCGGTATATCAGAAAGCGGCCATGCCGCTCGTGTCCCCGAACACCTCGCATCCGGATTTCCCGGGCATGGGTGATATGATGGTGCCGATCTCCCCGACGGCGGATAACGAACGAATTCCGGCAGCGGAAGTGATTTATGAGAATTTCGGCGGGAAACTGGCGATCATGCACCAGAATACCGACCTCGGCGTGACCGGCGCGGAAGTGCTGAAGAGCACCTATGAAGAACTGGGCGGCGAAGTGATTATGGTGGAGAACTTCGTTCCCCAGCAGACCAAGGACTTTACCCCGATCATCTCCAAAATCAAGGCAGCAGACCCGGATGTGCTCTATATTGACGGCGAATACAACGATCTGGCGAACATCCTGATCCAGATTCAGCAGATCGGCCTGCCGGATGTACAGCTGTTCGGCCCTGGCAATGCGTTCAAGCAGGAATTCCTGGATATCGCGGGAGACGCGGCAAACGGTATTATCCTGGTTGGCACCACGCCGGTATATGAGCAATCCATCTTGGAGAATTCCACCGAATACTCGGATTATCTGAAGGATTTCACCAGGCGCTACAACGAGCTGTATCCGGATACCCCGTGCGACGGCTTTGCGGCAGCAGCCTATGATGCGGCGATGCTGGCGATGACCGCGGCGCGCAATGCGGGGACGGGAGATCCGCATGCGCTTGTAGGAGAGATGCTGAAGGCGCCGATTGAGATTGCCTGCGGCAAAACCATGCATTATGAAAACGGCAATACGCTGATTAAAGATGTATTTATGTATACGGTAGAAGACGGCCAGTTTGCCGCTTACAGCACCGAGGCATAACCCGCAGACAAACTAAGTCATAAAAAGAAAGGACAGAATCCTCATGACGAAAGCAGAACGAATCCGTGCGATGATTGAAAACAGGCCGGTTGACCGCGTCGGCATCTCCGGCTGGCTGCATATGCCTATGGTTGACCGCAATGTAAAGGACTTTACAAAGGCGACGATTGATTTCACTGACAACAACGGCTGGGATTTTGTCAAGCTGATGTCCAACGGCCACTATTTTGCCGATGCCTACGGTGCCAAAATCAGATGGCGCAACGACCCGAAAGAGTGGTCGGGAGAGTTCATCGACTATCCGGTCCACAACGCGGATGATCTGGCGGCTCTGCCGGTCCTCAACCCGGATGAAAATGCAGTATTCCAGCGGGAAATCGCCCTTGCCAAAAATGTGTGTGAACATTATAAGGGCGAGGTGCCGGTGCTGGGAACTCTGTTTACGCCGCTGACCTGGATGCAGGAGATGATGCGTTCGACCGTACCCGGTCCGGCGCTCCAGATGATGGCGGATCATCCGAAGGAAGTGCATAAGGCGCTTGAAGCGCTGCTCGAGACCAACAAAAGGCTGATTGACCGCATGATTGAAGCGGGGGTGGACGGCTTTTTCGTATCGACCCAGTGGGCTTGTGGCAGCCTGATCTCCAAAGCGCAGATGGATGAGTTCTGTCATCCCTATGACAAGGAGCTGATGCGCTATATCAAGGACCGCACCTGGTTCAATATGCTGCACATCCATTACTGCGAAAACCTCAAGTTCGAGGAGTTCCTGGACTATGAAGGCTTCCAGGCGCTTAACTGGGAGAGCTGTACCCGGATCAGCGATATGTCGCGCCTGACTTCGATCCGGACTGTGCGCGAAATGTACCCGGACAAGGTGCTGATCGGCGGCATTGACCAGCACAACGATTTCTGCAATGCGGATAACGACCGCGAGGCGATTAAGGATGTGCTGCGCCGCCGCCTGCTGACCGCGCTGGAGGCATGCG
>USSI01000188.1 GCA_900557315.1 uncultured Butyricicoccus sp.
AGTAGAAAAAGAGAAGTATCAGAGCGTTACGCCATCCTTGAAGATAGCGATTTCGCGGTAACCCAGCTGCTCGCTCTTGGAGGGCTGGCCGCTGGCAACCTGCAGGACCAGATCAAACAGGCGCTTTGCCGCGTCTGCAATCGGCTCGCCGTCCGCGACCGGGCCGGCGTCCAAGTCGATCCAGCCGGACTTTTTCGCCGCCAGCTGGCTGTTGCTGGCGATCTTGATGGTCGGCGCGGGGGCGCCGAACGGCGTGCCGCGGCCAGTGGTAAACAGAACGATGTGCGCGCCCGCCGCGGTCATCGCGGTGGCGGAAACCAGATCGTTGCCCGGGCCGTACAGCATGTTCAGGCCGTGCGCGGTCACCGCATCGCCGTAGCCGATCACGTCCACGATCGGGGCCGTGCCGCCCTTCTGCACACAGCCGCAGGACTTGTCCTCGAGCGTCGTGATGCCGCCCTTTTTATTGCCGGGCGAGGGGTTTTCATACACCGTCTCGTTGTGGCTGATGAAATAATCCTTGAAGTTGTTGAGCATGGAGGCCGCCTTGTCAAACACCTCGCGGCTGACACAGCGGCTGAGCAGCATACCCTCGGCGCCGAACATCTCGGGCACCTCAGTCAGCACGGTCGAGCCGCCGCGCGCAACCACCATGTCGCTGAACGCGCCCACGGTCGGGTTTGCGGTCACGCCGGACAGGCCGTCCGAGCCGCCGCACTTCATGCCGATCACCAGGTCGCTGACCGGGATGGGCTGGCGGGCGAACTGCGCCGCGTAAGCTGCGCACTGCTCGAGCAGTTCACGTCCCGCGGCGAACTCGTCCTCCACCTCCTGACAGGTCAGGAACTTGACACGGTCTGCGTCATAGGGGCCGAGCTCCTCCAGGAACTGGTCGTGCTGTAAATTCTCGCACCCGAGGCTGAGCACGAGCACCGCGCCCGCGTTCGGGTGGCGCGTGAGCGCCGCAAGCAGCTTGCGGGTCTGTGCGTGGTCCGCGCCGGTCTGCGAACAGCCGTAGGGATGCGTGAAGGTGTACAGGCCGTCGATAGACCCCGTCACAAGGTCCTGGTTGTCCCGCACCATCTTTTTGGCGACGTCGTTGACGCAGCCCACGGTCGGGATGATCCAGATCTCGTTGCGCACCGCCGCGCGGCCGTCTTTCCGGCGGTAGCCCATAAAGGTCTCCGGCTCGACCGCGGCTACGGACGGCACATCCGGTTCGTAGGTATATTCCTCCTCGCCGGACAGGTTGGTTTTCATGTTATGGGTGTGCACCCACGCGCCGGTATCCACCGCCGTCGTGGTATGCCCGATCGGATAGCCGTACTTGACGACCGCCGCGCCTTCCGCGATCGGTTCGAGCGCAATCTTATGCCCCTGCGGGATATCCTCCGCCGCGGTGACGGTCACGCCGCCCGCCTGCAGGGTTTCGCCCTTGCCGACCGGATGCAGCGCAACGGCGACGTTGTCCCGCTCGGTGATTCGAATCAGTTTTGTCATAGGACGCCTCCCCCTTTACAGGCAGGAAGCGAACGCCGCCTCCGCGCCTTCCGCTCGGATCTTGTTCAGATCAGCCAGCACTGCGGCCTCCAGACCGTTGATCTTCGTCAGGTCCTGATCCCACATCTGCTCGTTGGTGAGCACGGCGTGCACGAGGTCGGCCGCGCTGTCGTCCTTATGCGCCCAGTAGAACTCGAGCGCCCAGCGGTCGTCCGAGCAGGTGTAGGTGTTGCCCTTCGGGCGCTTGCAGACCAGCCCCTGATCGGTCAGTTCCTGCACGTCGTTCGAATAAAACGCGATATATGCAGCAAGGCTCATGGTCAGGCAGACCGGCAGCTTGCCCTGCTTCTCGATGTACTCCAGGAAGCTGGGCATGTTGCGCGCCTTCCATTTGGAGGTGGAGTTGAGCGAAATGCTCATCAGCTCGTGATCGACAAACGGGTTGTTGAAACGGTCCTCGACCGCGGCGGCGAAGTGTTCCAGATCGTCCTTGTCGAGCGGCAGGGTCGGGATGACCTCTTCGTGCAGCATCTTGTTCATAAAGCCGCGGATATGGTCGTTGTGCATGCAGTCGCGCACGATGTCAAAGCCCGCGAGGTAAGCGCCCAGCACAAAGCCGGTGTGCGCGCCGTTCAGGATGCGCACCTTGCGCTTTTTGTACGGGGTGACGTCCGGCACGACGATGCAGTTCAGGCCCGCCTTTTTGAAGGGCAGCTGGTCTTCCAGCCACGCCGGGCCTTCGATGTTCCAAACGCCGAACACCTCGCCCACGTCGATCAGCTCGTCGTGGTAGCCGTTTTCCTCATCCATGCGGGCGGCCTCTGCCGCGTCCTTGATGCGGCCGGGCACGATACGGTCAACCAGCGTGGAGCAGAACGTGCACTGGCCGCACCAGGCCTTGAAGTCCGCTTCCAGCCCCCACTGTTCGATGTACTGGCCGACGCACTTTTCGAGCTCCCTGCCGTTGTTGTCGATCAGCTCGCAGGACAGGATGACCAGCGGCTTTTTGCCGGCCTGCCAGCGCTTGTACAGCACCTGGGTCAGCTTGGCCGGGAACGAGGACGGCGGGCAGTCGTCCTTCTGGCAGGCGGGATCGTAGACGATGCCCGCTTCGGTGGTGTTCGAAACGATGTACTCCAGATCATCCGAAACCGCGACTGCCATCATCGCGTCGTAATCCGCCTTCTCATAGGGGTTGAGGCAGCGGCTGACCGAGGAGATGACGCGCTTGCGGTCCACTTTTTCGCCGTTTTCACGGCCGCGCAGGTACAGGGTATACAGGCCCTGCTGTTCGTTGATCTGCTTTGCCAGGCCGGGCGCGATCGGCTGCACGAGGACGGCTTTGCCGTTAAACCCTGCCTTTTCGTTGGACATATCAAACCAGTAATCGACAAAAGCGCGCAGGAAGTTGCCCTCACCGAACTGGAGAATCTTTTCCGGGGCGTTTTCAAGGATATAGCCCTGATAACCGGACTTTTTCAGCACTTCATAATTTAACTTTTCCATGGCTGCTCTCCTCAGACATTAATTATATATTTAACTTTACCACAGATTACCATCCCCGTCAAAAGGCAGGTATTCCGGCTCGGATTCGATCTCCATATCGGGATTTGCCTTCGCCTCATCCCAATAGGATTCGGACAGCATGATGTGTTCCAGATGCAGGCTGTTGGGGATTCGGACCACACGGGGATTGGATTTGTCAATCTCGTTGCAGCTCTTGATGCAGACCTGGATGGCCTCCTTGTCGCTTTCCATTACAATCGGGATGCGCACGCCGCCCAGCACGGTGCAGGTAATTGCATTCGGATACATGGACGCAAGGTCAAGCTGGTCGAAAACGCGCTTGGTCGTCGCGCTGGAATAGCCCAGCCCGATGCCATTGCCGTGTGTTTCCGGGCTGAGGTCCAGCACCACCACGCGCTGCGCGTCAATGCCGCCGGTCGCATAGGGGGAACAGAAGGTGCCCGTGATATTGGGGTCCATGCCGTCGCCGCTGAAGTTCTTGCCGATCTGGTCAACAATCAGCACATCGCAGGAATCCACCAGGATGCGCGGCATATAGCTGAACGCTTCCTGGAGCAGCCCCGGCTCGTCCCGGTCGATATCCTCCGCCGCCACTGCGATGATCTTGCAGGTTTCGTCAAACGCATTTTCAATCGTCGGCACGCCGAACAGGATGGGCGCATTTTTCAAAATGCAGCGGCCGTACAGCGGGACATTTTTCGCCATGTTTTTGAAGCCGGCTTCATGGCACTTTTCCGCGCCATACTGTTTCCCAAGCCCTATCGCCATCATTTTCATCAGGCCGCTTTCATACGGCCCGCGGAATGCGGTATGCGGCTTGATGCGGCAGCCGAGGATGATGCCGTCAGCTTCCGCCGCGTTTTTATCAATGTAAACATCCCCGCCTTCCTCATTGACG
>USSI01000189.1 GCA_900557315.1 uncultured Butyricicoccus sp.
GAGCGGCGGCTCCTCGATGGTGGACATGTCCCGGATGCCGGACAGCGCCATGTTCAGCGTGCGCGGGATGGGCGTGGCCGACAGGGTGAGCACATCCACGGTCTTGGAAAGCTCTTTGAGCGTCTCCTTGTGCGACACGCCGAAGCGCTGTTCCTCGTCCACGACGAGCAGCCCCAGGTCTTTGAACTTGATCTTCTTGTTGAACAGCTTGTGCGTACCGATGACGATATCCACCGACCCGGCTTCCAGCTTTTGCAGCAATTTGGTCTGCTCCGAGCCGGTCTTGTAGCGCGTGAGCAGCTCGATGGTCACCGGATGCCCCTGGAACCGCTGCAGGGCGGTCAGGTAGTGCTGGCGCGCGAGCACGGTGGTCGGCACGAGGATGGCCGCCTGCTTGCCCGCGAGCACGCACTTCATCACCGCGCGCAGCGCGACCTCGGTCTTGCCGAAGCCCACGTCGCCGCACAGCAGGCGGTCCATCGGGCGGTCGGATTCCATATCCATCTTGATTTCCGCGATGCAGCGCAGTTGATCCTCGGTCTCCTCATAAGGGAACGCGTCCTCAAATTCACGCTGCCACGCGTCGTCCGCCGGGAAGGCGAAGCCCTTGACCTTGGCGCGCTCGGCGTACAGCTTGATAAGCCCTTCCGCCAGCTCCTTGGCCGCCGCCTTGGCGCGCGCCTTGGAGCGCGACCAGTCCGCGCCGCCCAGCTTGTTCAGGCGCACATGGTCCGGCTCGCCGCCGCCGATGTACTTGGAGATCAGATCGAGCGAGGTCGCAGGCACATACAGGAAATCCGTGCCCGCGAACGCGATTTTGATGAAATCGCGCTCCGCGCCGTCCACGGTCATGCGTTCCATGCCCACAAAGCGGCCGATGCCGTGGTGCTCGTGCACCACGAGGTCGCCCGGGGTCAGGTCGGTAAAGGACTTGACACGGTCGCGGTTGGAACGCTTAGGCGCGGCCTTTTTGCGCCGCGCGAGCACCTGCCCCTCGGTGATGACCACCAGACCAAGGTCGGGATACTCAAAGCCCGCGGACAGCGTGCCTTCCAAAATGGAAACCTGCCCTGCCTTGGGCAGCAGGTCGCTGATTTCGGCTTTGAGGCCGGCTTCGGTCAGGGCGTCGCGCATATTGCGGCAGCGTAGCTGACTGCCGCACACGACTGCCACTGCGCGGCCCTGCCGCGTATAGCCCTGGATATCCGCCGCGGCCATGTCCAGGTTGCCGCCGTAGGCGTTCATCTGGTTGGCGATAAAGTTTTCGAGGTGCTGCGGGGCAAGTTCGGGCACGTTGTTCAAAAAGCTGTCCAGCCGCAGGATGGCGCGCGGCACGCGGCTCAGCCCGGCGAAATCGAGCGCATAGCCGTCCAGCCCGGGCGGCATTTCGCCGCGCTCGAGCAGCGCGGTCACGTCATCCCCGATGCGTGCGTGAAAGTCGCGCGCCGCATCGCGCAGGCGCGGCGTGTCCTCGATCAGGACAATCGCGTTTTCCGGCAGGTAGTCGAGCGCGGTCGCCAGTTCCGGATAGACAAGCGGCAGATACTTGTCCGCGGCCGGCAGGCTGCCGGTCTGTTCGAGACGCTCGGCGTCGCGCTCGATGTTGGCGGCGAGGTCCTTGTGCTTTTTGCGCCGCGTGGACAGCGTGCCGCGCACCGCTTTGGCCAGCCCGTTCACGCCGCCGGGCGCGAGGTGCGGCAGGGTCTCCATGCACGGCAGGCAGCGCAGGGCTTCCACCTGTTCCAGACGGCGCTGGCTGCCTACGTCAAAGGTTGCGATCGAGTCCACTTCGTCGTCCCAGAACTCGACGCGGTAAGGGTGCCCGGCCTGCGGCGGGAACACGTCCAGTATGCCGCCGCGCACCGAGAACTGGCCGGCGCCTTCGACCTGGATGCAGCGCTCATAGCCCGCGCGGGTGAGCTGCTGTGCCAGCCCGTCGAGCGGCGCCTCCTCGCCCGCGGCAATGGTCACCACCGCGCTTTCGAGCGCCTCCGGCGGCAGGGTGCGCTGCAGCGCGGCCTGCACGGATGCGACCGCGAACGGCGCGGACGGCAGTGCATCCAGTACCGCCAGCCGTTTTTGCTCATAGCCGCGCGATACGCCGACCACGTCCACCATGACCAGGTCGCGCGCGGGGAGCTGCAGCACCGGTTTTTCCGCGAAGCCCTGCAGGTCAGCGGAGAAACGCGCCGCCGCGCTGTCGTCGTCGGTCAGCACGAGCACCGGGCGGCCGGTGTCCAGCCCGAGCGCTGCCGCAAGGTGGGCCTTGTGGATGGGGGACAGGCCGACTGCGAGCAGCGGCGTCCTGCCCGCGAGCAGGGCTTCCTTCAACTGACGGTATTCTTTTAAATAAGTTATACTTTTTGTGATCTCTGTCATAGTTCACCTGCTTTATTTCGCTTACAAGCGGGGAGACGCCAAAAGGGCAGATTGAAAATCTGCCCTCATTGTATGCGGTTGGTTTGTGCTTAATGCGCGTGCGCGTCATGCTCATGGTGGCAGGCTGCGCAGTCCATGTCGCAGCCGAGGATCTCCGTGGGATCCTTGCCCATGCGCTTATAATAGTCCGCGATCGCCGAGCGGAGCGCTTCTTCCGCGAGCACCGAGCAGTGCATCTTGACCGGCGGGAGACCGTCCAGCGCCTCGGCAACCGCCTTGTTGGTCAGCTTGAGCGCCTCTTCGAGCGTCTTGCCCTTGACCATCTCGGTCGCCATCGAGCTGGTTGCGATGGCCGCGCCGCAGCCGAAGGTCTTGAACTTGACGTCTTCGATCACGCCGTCGTCCGAAACCTTGAGGTAAATCTTCATGATGTCGCCGCACTTGGCGTTGCCGACTTCGCCGACGCCGTTTGCATCCTCAATCTCGCCCACGTTGCGCGGGTGGGTGAAGTGGTCGAGCACCTTTTCACTGTATTGCATAGAAAAAAACTCCTCTTTTTGAAGTATCCATATGATTCAGGCTGGCGCCGCAGCGCCATGCCATTTCAAATTCCCTGCAAAACCGGGGCTTTGCCTCGGTTTTGCACCGCTGCCCGCGCCGTTGCGGCGCCCGCGGGAAAGTGGGGACAGCGTCCCCCTTGGATTTAGCTGTGCAGTTCAGAAGCCGCGGTCAGGTTGGGTTTGCCGTTCTCCCATACCGGGCTCATCGAGCGCAGGGTCGCGACCACGTCGGTCACGGTCTGGATGATATAGTCCACATCCTCCTCGGTGTTCTGCTCGCCGAGGGTCAGGCGAAGCGAGCCGTGCGCGATCTCGTGCGGCAGGCCGATTGCCATGAGCACGTGCGACGGGTCGAGCGAGCCGGTCGAGCAGGCCGAGCCGGTCGAGCCGCACACGCCCGCCATATCCAGGCGCAGGATCAGGCCCTCGCCCTCGATCGCCTCAAACACGAACGACGCCGTGCCCGGCAGACGGTTTACCGGGTCGCCGGTATAGTGCGTATACGGGATGTTGTCCATGATGCCCTTGACGAGCTTATCCGTCAGCTTTTTGACGTAACCCATCTTCTCTTCCATGCCTTCGACGGCTTCCTTCATCGCCGCCGCAAGGCCGATGCAGCCTGCGGTGTTCTCGGTGCCCGAGCACAGGCCGCGTTCCTGTCCGCCGCCGTACACCAGCGGCTCGAGCGCAATGCCCTTCTTGACATACAGCACGCCCACGCCGCGCGGCCCGCGGAACTTGTGCGCGGAGAGCGACAGCATGTCGATGCCCATCTCCTGTACGTCGATCGGCATGTGGCCGACCGCCTGCACGGCGTCCGTGTGGAACTTGGCGCCGACCGAATGCGCCAGTTCAGCGATCTCCTTGATCGGCTGGATGGTGCCGATCTCGTTGTTCGCCGCCATGATGGTGACGAGCGCGGTGTCCTCGGATAGCTCACGCTTGAGCTGCTCGAGATCGACATGGCCTTCGTTGT
>USSI01000190.1 GCA_900557315.1 uncultured Butyricicoccus sp.
CCCTGCACCACGCGGTCGAGCGTGGCCTCGTCCGCCGCGCGCAGGGTGTGCAGGTGGATGCCATCGGTCAGGTCGCACAGCGGCCTTGCGCCGGACTGCTGGATTTTCTGATAAAATGCGTCTGCATCGTAGCGGGAAAAGACGTGCAGCGGCGCGCAGATTTGGCCGTAGACCGAGTGCTCGACCGTCACGTCGATCAGTGCGCCGCCCAGGTCAACCACGGTATACAGTTCTTCCAGCAGGCGGTCGTCCATATGGCGGCAGACGACATGGCGCTCGGCATAGGCGGGCGCTGATGCCGCGTCGTCGGACTCGAGGACATAGCCGCGCGGCGTAGCGAGCACGGCAAGGCCGCCTGCGCGCAGCAGGGCAATGTCGCCCACAATGATCTGTCGGCTGACGCCGCACTGCGCCGCCAGTACGGTGGCGGAAATCGGCTTGTCCGCCCCGGCGAGCAGATGGGTAATTTGGGTGCGCCGTTCGGCAGCGTTCATGTTTGGTCACTCCCTTAGTACCTAATATGATAGCAAAAGATAACCCGGGTTGCAAGCGGAAGGGAAAAAGAAAAAGCCATGCAAAGCATGGCCTTTTGAATACAGTTTCATCAGTCGAGCAGATAGACGTTCGCGTACTGCACGCCCAGATCATATGCGCGGTCATGGGAGGAAACCAGGATGTCGATCTTGTTGTTCTTAATCGCGCCGCCGGTATCCTCGGCGATGAATACGCCGTAGCCCTCGATATACACCCGGCTGCCCAGCGGGATGACGGAGGAGTCAACCGCAATCGTGCGGCCCTCGGTCGGGGTGGTGCCGGAAGCGGTCTTTGCACCGGCTACGCCGTTGCAGGCCGCGCAGGGGCAGTAGAACGTCAGCTTGTAGTTGCCCAGCGAGGTGGCGTTGTTTTTGATTGCGTCCGTCGCCAGCAGGGAAGACGAGTAGGAAACCGTCTTTGCGGCGACCGGCTCGGTCAGCAGGCTGTCGTATGCGGTCTGCGCAGCGGCCTCTTGGGCTGCCTCGGCTTCCGCCTTTTCCTTTGCCGCCGCAGCAGCTGCCGCTTCGGCCTTCGCCTTTGCTTCCGCCTCAGCCTTTGCCTTGCTGAGCGCCTGCTCGGCGGTGTTGATTTCATCCGAGGTGAGTACGGTACCAACAGAAGCATTCAGATTGGAAGAGAGCACCGCTACCGGCTGCTCCAGCGCGGCAGCGCTGACCGAAGCCATTGCGCTGACGGCGAGCGTCGCAGCAATCAGCTTGGACGCATGCTTTCGCAGGGAAATAGACATGATGTGTTACACTCCTAAATCGTTGTGAAAACCCGCGCACGGCGCGGCATCGGCAGTTGTTACCGATTTGTTTTCGGGTTGTTACTGTTTTGTTGTCGATCTGTTTCCGATCTGTAACCTATGATACTTCATGATCGCGGATTTGTCAAACACTTTTCAAGAAATTTGTGGATTTTGTATAAGGTCGATGCTTTCACAAGGCAATCTCTGTACAGACAACTGAAAAAATCAGCGGTTTCTACAGAAAAATATGGCTGTTGTGTACATCGGATGGTAACAAAAAATCAAATTTCCAATCCTGGTGGGGAGCCGGCCGGCAGCGATGCGGCACATTTCGACACGGGTGGGGAATGGCGGATATCAGGCGTATAAGCTGCCGGATGGGTGCGGATACTATTATATAGTATAGGCTGAACGGGGGCGGCTGCGGCCGGACCGATGCAAAAAGCTCTTTACACATTCTGGCGGATGTGGTATCCTGATAATAACTGTTTGCAGGCCGCGTGGGGATGCGCCGCGCTTTTCCGCGGCGAAACCGGGCTGCATCGCAGCGTTGTAATCGTAAAAAAAGACGGACGAACGGGATGGCAGGTCTGTCTTTGTAAAGAAAGCGGGCAGGGACCCGCGGTATGTTTACTGAAAAAATACTGTGATATAAAAGGAAAGTGATAAAGCAATTATGAAAGAAAAACTGAAGATTATACCGCTTGGCGGCCTCAATGAGATCGGCAAGAACATGACCGTGATCGAGTACGGAAACGATATCGTGGTAATCGACTGCGGCGTGGCGTTCCCGGACGACGATATGCTGGGCGTTGACCTGGTCATCCCGGACACGACCTATCTCAAGCGCAACCTGAACAAGCTGCGCGGCTACGTCATTACGCACGGCCACGAGGACCATATCGGAGCAATCCCGTATGTGCTGCGCGAATGCAACGCGCCGATCTACGCCACGCGCCTGACCTGCGGCATCATCGAGACCAAGCTCTCCGAGCATAAGATGCCCCAGAAGGTCAAGCTGAACCACGTGCGCGCGGGCGATACGATCAAGCTGGGGTGCTTTAAGGTGGAGTTCATCCACACCAACCACTCGATCGCGGATTCGGTAGCGCTCGCCATCACCACGCCGCTCGGCACGATCCTGCACACGGGCGACTTCAAGATCGACCTGACGCCGGTTTCGGGCGAGATGATCGACCTGGTGCGCATCGGGGAACTGGGCAAAAAGGGCATCCTAGCGCTGATGAGCGATTCGACTAACGTCGAGCGCCCGGGCTACACGCCGAGCGAGAAGATCGTGGGCCAGTCGCTCGAGAAATTCATCATGGAGAGTGACCAGCGCATCATCATTGCAACCTTTGCGTCCAACGTGTCCCGCCTGCAGCAGATTTTGGATATCGCGGCCAAGGCGGGGCGCAAGGTAGCGGTCTGCGGCCGAAGCATGGAGAAAATCTCCAAGGTCGCGGGGGAGCTGGGCTATCTCAAGGACACCGGCAAGGTGATGATCGACATTTCCGAGATCAAGCGCTATGCGCGCAGCCAGCTGATTATTGTGTCCACCGGCTCGCAGGGCGAGACCATGTCCGCCCTGTACCGCATGGCATATGGCAGCCACAAACAGGTGGAGGTCAATGCCGGCGACCGTATCCTGATCGCGGCTTCTGCCATCCCCGGCAACGAGAAGTCGATTAACAATATGGTTAATGAGCTGTATAAACTGGGCGCAGAGGTCATCTACGACCGCTCGGCGGCGATCCACGTATCCGGCCACGCCTGCCAGGAGGACTTAAAGCTCATGCTGGGCCTGTGCAAGCCGAAGTACTTCATCCCCGTACACGGCGAATACCGCATGCTGATGCGGCACGCGGGCCTTGCGCGCGAGATGGGCGTCAACCCGAAGAATATCCTGATTACCGAAATCGGCCGTCGGGTCGAGATCGGCGAGAATTCCGCGCGGCTGGGCAATCCGGTGCCCTCGGGCCGCCTGCTGGTGGATGGACTCGGCATCGGTGACGTTGGTACCGCGGTACTGCGCGACCGTAAGCATCTGTCCGAGGACGGCCTGCTGGTCGTTGTTGTTACGGTGGACGCGACGACGGGCGTGGTCATCGCGGGACCGGATATTGTCTCCCGCGGCTTTGTGTATGTCAAGGAGGCCGAAGCACTGATGGAAGAGCTGCGCAATATTTCGCAGATGGCGCTCGACCGCTGCGCGGTGGAAAACCTGCGCGACTGGAACAGCCTCAAGTCCGCCATCAAGGGCGATGTGAGCGACTACCTGTTTAAGAAGACGAAACGCAGCCCGATGGTCCTGCCGATCATCATGGAAATCTAAGAAAAAGACGCTTCTGCTTGCCGGGTGGATGCGCTGTGGGCGTATCCGGGACCGAACAGGGACTGCCAGGCAGAATACAGCATGAAAAGAGGAAAACGACCGCTTCGGCGGTCGTTTTCTATTATAAAATGTGCAATATGCGGACGCATCTTTGTTCCTCCCGTCAAATGGGGAGGGGAGGGGGAGCGTGAAACCTGGGCTGCGCATATGAAACCGATTGCATGATTCCTTGCACGACGGACAAGTGTTTTCGGAAGAAAGCACAAAATTCGCATTTTTTGACAAATGATAATAG
>USSI01000191.1 GCA_900557315.1 uncultured Butyricicoccus sp.
GGCAGAAGCAGACCGTGTCGTTATACCGCTTTGGCCGCGACAGCATGGTTTTGGTCAGCTCGGGGTATTTGCGGCGCAGGGCGCGGGCAGCAAACAGCGTGCCGTGCTTCATTTCCTTTCGGTAGTCGATGGGCTGGGTCAGCACGATCAGGTTCTTTTTGTTGCCGTCGTGCAGGCTCTTGACAATCGGGATGGGGTCAGCCAGGCCGCCGTCGTAATAGGTCTCGCCGCCGATGGCCACCGGCGGGAAGTAGATCGGGATGGCGCAGGTAGCGCGCAGCATGGTGCTGGGCCGGTCGAGCTGCGCGCCGTCCAGATATTCCGCCTGCCCGGTGCGGGCGTTCGTTACGCCGACCAGAACGCGGCCGCTGTACCGCCGGTAGGCCTCCCAGTCGAACGGCACAAGCTCGTTCGGGATGGTGGAGAACACGAACTCCACGCCGAAAACCGAATGGTCGCGCGGCAGGTTGCGCGCGCCCAGATAACGCTTATCGCGCCGGTACTGCCGCAAAACCTCCAGATTGCGCCCGCGCTGGCGGGACAGGTAGGAGACCGCGTAGGTGATGCCGGCGGAAACGCCGATCACATAATCAAACATCACATCGTTGTCCAGCAGCGCGTCCATCACGCCGCAGGAGAATATCGGGCGGAACGTGCCGCCCTCCAGAACAAGTCCGGGCATTACTGTCAAAACCTTTCTTTCTCTGTGTGAAATGTGCCGTGGCGCGGTTTTCCGCAGGGGCGCGCACTGCGCGCCCGCACAGCCCCCGGCCGGCGCGCCGCCTTCACGGAAACAGCAGACGCGGGCTTTTCATCGCCAGCTCCCCCGCCTTCCGGGGTCAGGTGCGGAACCAAGCCGCCGCGACGTTATCGCAAATCAAATTTATCCACAGAATGTGGATAAAATTTGTTTGCGGTCGCAGGCAGCCGAAAACTTCCCCCGGCGGGGGGTGATTCGCAAGAGGGGGCGAAGTGCCCCCTCTTGTGCGCCCGCCGCGCGCAGCGGCACTTGTACCCACTTAGGAGAAGTGGGCATGCCCTCGCCTCGTCAGGCGACTCCCCCGCCCCTTCGGGATTGGCAGGGGTCAAAGCTCCTGCCGCCCCTCGAGCGCGCGGGTAAGCGTCACCTCGTCCACGAATTCCAGATGCCCGCCGACCGGGATGCCGTACGCCAGGCGGGTGATCTTGATCCCAAACGGCTGCAGCAGCCGTGAAATATACATCGCGGTCGCCTCGCCCTCGGTGTCCGGGTTGGTGGCGAGGATGACCTCCTCGGTGTCCTCATCCGCCACGCGCTGCACCAGCTCGCGGATGCGGATATCGTCCGGGCCGACATGGCCCATGGGCGACAGCGTACCGTGCAGCACATGGTACAGGCCCCTGTATTCCTTGGTACGCTCAAAAGCAACCACATCGCGCGGCTCTGCGACCACACAGATGGTCTTCTGGTCTCGCGTTTTGTCTGCGCAGATCGGGCAGGTTTCGCTGTCCGTCAGGTTCTGGCAGCGCTTGCAGGTAAAGGTACGCGCCTTGGCGTCGCGGATTGCGTCCGCGAAACGCTCTGCGTCCTCTTTTGGCAGGTCGAGCACATAAAACGCCAGCCGCTGCGCGGTTTTCTGCCCAATGCCGGGCAGTTTGGCGAATTCTTCGATCAGGCGCTCGACCGGGGGTGCGAAAAAGTCCATCAGAACAGGCCGCCGCCCAGTCCGCCCATGCCGCCGGTGATGGCGGACATCTGGCTCTGCGACTTCTCGCCCGCCGCCTTGAGCGCCTCATTGACCGCCGCAACCACCAGGTCCTGCAGCATGTCGATATCGTCCGGGTCGACGACGTCCGGCTTGATCTCAATGCTCTTGAGCGTGGACGTGCCGGTCACGGTTGCGGTCACCATGCCGCCGCCCGCAGTACCCGTGGTCTCCATCTGGGCGATCTCCTCCTGCGCCTTAAGCATGCTCTCCTGCATCTTCTGCGCCTGCTTCATCATCGCCTGCATGTTCATGCCGCCGCCGAAGCCGCCGCCAAAGCCCTTTCCCTTTGCCATAGTGATATGTCCTCCTTACAGTTCTTTTACCTGGATGTCAAATGCCTTCGCGCGGCCGATGATCTCATCCACCGCGGTATTCTTCTTTTGTACGGGTTCGTCGCCCGCCTCGCGCACCTTGATTTTGATGGGTGCGCCCGCGAGCGCTGCCGCCTGCTCACGAATGACCTTCATGGTCGGCTCCGCCTTGGCGAGCATGGCAGTGATGCTGTCTTCGCACAGGATGACGAGCGCGCCGTCCTCTTCCACGCCGCGCGCGGACAGCTTGAGGTTGGTGTGCGCGCCGGTGTTGATCTTACCGGTCAGCGCTTCGAGCAGTTTCGCCCAGTGCGGCCAGTCCGTCAGTGCGGAAGCCGTGTCCGCCGGTTCCTGCCTTGCCGGGGCGGCAGGGGACGCCGCCTGTCCCTGCTCCTCCCCGATCCAGGGCGGCGCATCGCTGTCATCCGGCGGCGGGGGCGCGTCCTCGTCCCCCGGGGGAGGCGGTGCGTCCGCGCCGCGCGCGGGCGCCGCTGCGCCCTGCACCACCTGCACCGGCACGCCGTTTTTCATCTTTTCCTCGAGCGCTTCCACGCGCCCGCCGAGCGTATCATAATCCTCCGCGCCTAGGCTGCACAGCCGCACCGCGCACAGTTCGGCTTCCACGCGGCGGTTTGCCGCGCTGCGCATCCGGTCAAGGGATTCCCCAATCACACGGCTCCACGCGATCAGCGTGGAGGAAGCCAGCCCGTCGCACAGTTTCTGCAATGTTTTCACACTGTACGCGGGCGAAATCAGCCCGGAAACGTCGGTCTTGCTCGTCTTGACGAGCAGCGCGTCGCGGATCAGGCCAAGCATCTGGTCATAGACCGAGGCGAGGTCGCGCCCCGCGTTGTAGTATTCGTCCAGCAGGCCAACCGCCGCGGCGAGGTCGCCCGCCTTGAGGTGTTCGGCCAGGCGCACGCCGTCATCCTGCCCGAGCACGCCGAGCGCCGCCGTGACCGTCTGCTCGTCCACCGCGCCGGCAGCTGCCGCGCGGTCGAGCATGGAGAGCGCATCGCGCATCGCGCCGTCCGCAAGCCGCGCAATCAGCCGCGCCGCGCCTTCGGTCAGCCCGATGCCCTCACCCGCCGCAACATCAAGCAGGCGGCGCGCGATGTCCTCCGCACCGATGCGCCGGAAGTCGAACCGCTGGCAGCGCGACAGGATGGTCGCAGGCACCTTGTGCAGCTCGGTGGTCGCCAGAATGAACAGCACATGCTCGGGCGGCTCCTCGAGTGTCTTGAGCAGCGCGTTGAACGCGCCGATCGAGAGCATGTGCACCTCGTCAATGATGAACACGCGCTTTTTGACCTGCGCAGGGGTGTAGCGCGTCTCGTCGCGCAGGTCGCGGATGTTGTCCACGCCGTTGTTCGAGGCCGCGTCGATCTCGGTCACATCGAGCACCGAGCCGTCCAGGATGCCGCGGCACGCCGCACACTCGTTGCACGGGTCGCCGTTCACCGGGTGCTCGCAGTTGACCGCACGCGCAAGGATTTTGGCGCAGGTGGTCTTGCCCGTGCCGCGCGTGCCGGTGAACAGGTACGCATGGCTGAGCCTGCCCGTCTCGAGCTGCGCGCGCAGCGTGTCGGTCACGCTCTTCTGCCCGACCACATCCGAAAACGTCTGCGGCCGGTATTTCCGGTACAGCGCCTGATACATCCCCGTTCGCCTCCATTCTGTCTGGTATTATACACGATTTTTACGGGAAAGAAAAGAGCCGGGGCAAAAATTGCCGTTCTGCATCCCGCCGCAGCAAAAAGGCCTTCCCCTATGAGGGGAAGCCATTGGGGGGCGCTGCCTTTTGTAGGGGCGGGGGCAAACAAAGCAGACTTCCCCGCAAA
>USSI01000192.1 GCA_900557315.1 uncultured Butyricicoccus sp.
CAGAGAGGTGAAAAACATGGTGTATTCGTTCCGTGGCGGCATTCACCCCGGTACCCATGCAGACCCGGGCTACAAGGCCGCGACAAACACCAAGCCGATCGAGAAGCTGGCATTGCCCGACGAGGTCATCCTGCCGGTTTCCATGCACATCGGCGCCCCGGCGAAGCCGATCGTCTCGGTCGGTGATACCGTGGATCTGGGACAGCCCATCGCGGAAGCCGGCGGCTTTGTCAGCGCTCCTGTCCATGCAACCGTGTCCGGTAAGGTAAAGGCCATCGAGCCGCGCCTGCACCAGAACGGCAGCAAGGTTCTGTCCATCGTAATTGAAAACGACGGCGAGGATCGCCCGCATGAGTCGGTACATCCGTACGACTTTGCGTCCATGTCCAACGAGGAGCGCATCGAGTGCATCCGTTCGGCCGGTATCGTCGGCCACGGCGGCGCGACGTTCCCGACCCATGTCAAAATCCAGTCCGGTATCGGCAAGTGCGACACGGTCATTATCAACGCGGCGGAATGCGAGCCGTACATAACTTCTGACCACCGCCTGCTGCTTGAGCGTCCTGAAGAGGTGATCGGCGGCCTGAAAATGCTGGCCGACATCATGGGTGTGCAGAACGCAATCATCGCAGTGGAGGAGAACAAGTCGGACGCCTTCCCGGGCATCGAAAAGCTGATCGCGGATGATCCGCGCCTCAAGCTGTATCCCCTCAAGTGCAAGTACCCGCAGGGCGCGGAGAAGCAGCTGATTAACGCCTGCACCGGCCGCGAGGTCCCCTCGGGCAAGCTGCCGGCGGACGCGGGCTGCGCTGTGTTCAACGTGGACACCGCTGGCGCGGTCTACCGCCGCTTCACGACCGGTATGCCGGTCATCCGCCGTATTGTTACGGTTTCCGGCTCCGCGGTTGCAGAGCCGAAGAACCTCGAAGCGCGCATCGGCACGCCGGTCGAAAAGCTGATCGACGCGTGCGGCGGCTTCAAGGAAGCCCCGAACAAGCTGCTGGCCGGCGGCCCGATGATGGGCGTGGCGCAGTTCTCGCTTGACGTCCCCGTCCTCAAAGGCACCAATGCGTTCCTTGCCTTCTGCGGCGAGGAGGATAAGCGCGTTGCCGACCCGCAGTGCATCCGCTGCGGCAAGTGCATCGCGGCGTGCCCGATGCACCTGCTGCCGATGTATATGAACGTATACGGCAAGCAGGACGATCTGGATAACTCGGTAGAGTGCGGCATGATGGACTGCATCGAGTGCGGCTCGTGCGCTTATGTGTGCCCGGCCCGCATCCCGCTGGTTGCGCAGTTCCGCCTGACCAAGGGCAAGATCCAGGCCAAGCGTGCGGCGGATAAGGCCAAGGCGGACGCTGAAAAGGCGAAGGCTGAGGCGGAAAAGGCCGCGGCCGACGAGAAAAAGTAAGGAGGGGAAACGAAAATGTATGATCTGAGTAAAGTCGTCGTCACCTCCTCACCCCATATCAAGGCGGCTGACGATACCCGCAGCCTGATGCTGGATGTGCTGATCGCACTGCTCCCGGCGCTCTGCGTTGCGGTATACACCTTCGGCCCGCGCGCGCTCGTCCTGACCGTGATTTCCATGGTCGCGTGCGCCGTGTTCGAAACCATTTATAACAAAATCGTAAAACACCCGAACACCATCGGTGATCTGTCCTGCTTTGTCACGGGCGCGCTGATCGCGTTCAACGTACCGGTTGCGGCTTCCTGGTGGATGGTCGTGTTCGGCGCGCTGTTCGCCATCATCATCGTCAAGATGCTGTTCGGCGGCCTCGGCAAGAACTTCATGAACCCCGCGCTCGGCGCGCGTGCCTTCATGATGGCTTCCTGGGCCGGCATGATGACCACCACCTGGACCCAGCCGCACGCGTCCCTGCCGCTGTTCGGCACGGTGACCGTGACCGACGCGATCTCCACCGCGACCCCGCTGGCCGCGATGAAGACCGGCGCCCTGCCGGACGCGAGCCTGGTTGAGATGCTGCTCGGCCAGCACGGCGGCGTCATCGGCGAGACTTCCGCGCTCGCGCTGATCGTGGGCGGCCTGTACCTGCTGTGGCGCAAGGTCATCACCATCAACATCCCCGCGGCCTACATCCTGACCGTTGCGGTCATCACGTTCCTGTTCCCGATGGGCGACGTATCCCGCGTGCAGTGGATGCTGTCCCAGGTGCTGTCCGGCGGCCTGATGCTCGGCGCGATCTTCATGGCGACCGACTACGTCACCAGCCCGGTCACCCCCAAGGGCCAGATCATCTTCGGCATTGGCTGCGGCCTGCTGACCGTATTCATCCGCTACTTCGGCGGCCTGCCGGAGGGCGTTTCCTACTCCATCCTGATTATGAACACGCTGGTTTGGGCGATCGACAAGGCGACCCATCCGCGCAAGTTCGGCTATGCGCTGGATAAGAAGAAGGAGGCACAGTAAGTTATGGATAGCAGCAAAAAAGAAGGCGGCATCGTACAGCTTGTCGTCGTACTGGGCCTCATTACCTTTGTGTGCGCCCTGCTTCTGGGCATTATCAACGGTGTAACCGCGGATAAGATTGCACAGAACAATGAAAACACCCGCAACGAAGCGATGGCGGCCATCATTTCGGAGGCTGAGGACTTCTCCGAGGTAGAGGTTTCCGAGGAGTGGACCGCACCGGCCGATAAGAACCAGCCGGCGGTTTCCGGCGTATATGCGGCGCAGGCTGGCGGCGAGACCATCGGCTACTGCGTAGAGGTCAAGCCCAAGGGCTTTGGCGGCGAGCTGACCCTGATCGTCGGTATCAATGCGGACGGCACGGTCGCCGGCGCGCAGGTTACCGCACACGGCGAGACCCCGGGTCTCGGCGCTAAGGCGCAGACCGATCCGGAATGGATCACCCAGTTTGCAGGCCAGCCGGCGGACGGCAGCCTTGCGGTCTCCAAGGACGGCGGCACGATCAATGCCATCACCGGCTCCACCATTACGTCCCGCGCGGTAACGCTGGGCGTCAACACGGCGGCCAACTGCGTCGCAAGTCTGGGTTAAAGGAGGAAGAGCCAAATGAAATTCAAAGATCAACTGAAGGCGGGCGTCATCCTCGACAACCCGATCTTCATGCAGACGATTGGTCTGTGTCCGACGCTGGCTACCTCCACGTCCCTCTCCAATGCCATCGGCATGGGCGTGGCGGCCACGATCGTACTGATCGCCTCCAACGTCGTTATCTCGCTTCTGCGTAAATTTATCCCGGATAAGGTGCGTATTGCGTGCTTCATCACCATTATCGCAACTTTCGTTACCATGATCGACCTTGCGCTGCAGGCTTTCGTGCCGTCGCTGGCGGCGTCGCTCGGCCTGTTCCTGCCGCTGATCGTTGTTAACTGCATCATCCTCGGCCGTGCCGAGGCGTATGCGTCCAAGAACAAGGTTGTCCCCTCTGCGCTGGACGGCGTTTGCATGGGTCTGGGCTTCACCTTCGCGCTGGTCCTGATGGGCTTCTTCCGCGAACTGCTCGGCGCGGGCACCATCCTGTCCGGCCTGTCCACCCTGCTGCCCTTCCTCGCCGGCGCGATTCCGGCCGAGGGCTTTGCAGTACCCTTCCTGAACACCAACCCGATGGTCATGATGATCCTCCCGGCGGGCGGCTTCCTGATGATGGGCTTCATCTTTGCGGTGATCCAGAAGATCATGGCCGGAAAGGAGGACAAGTAAATGTTTAACTTCCCTGATGCAATGGGCCTGACCGAGATCCTGTCCCTTGCGGTGGCGTCGATCCTGGTCAACAACTACATCCTTGTCCAGTTCCTCGGCTGCTGCTCGTTCTTCGGCGTTTCCAAAAAGACCGATACGGCCATCGGCATGGGCATGGCGGTTGTATTCGTTATGGCGCTGGCCAGTGC
>USSI01000193.1 GCA_900557315.1 uncultured Butyricicoccus sp.
ACAAAGACACGCTCCCCAGGCTCCGCATAACTCAGTTCGTTGCGCGCAAGTTCGCGGATATCCTCTTCGGAAAGGCCGCTCTGCATCTCCTGCTGCAGCGCTGCATTCGCTTCCTGATATTCCTGCACCCGCAGGGAAAGCGAGTCAAGCTCGGCCTGCTTATTCGCGATCTGCGAGCGCAGGCTGACAATCGTAACGACCGCATAGATCAGGAACGCCAGCATTGCTATTTTTATGATTCCCGGCATTTTCCGTCTGGTCGTTTTTGCCATTCCGCACTGCCTCCGCACGCTGAACTGATTCGAGTTCTATTTTATACCTTTCCTGCGAAAAATGGAAGAGGATTTTTGAATTTTTTTTGCAAAAGCTCGAAATTTCTCCGATGGGCCGAACCGCTCCGCAAGGCTGTATATCCGCCGCACGGCAACCGCCGCGGCCCCCCAGAAGCGAGCGGCAAGCACGAGCAGCCCGCCCAGCACGGCAAGCACCGCATCGCTGAGCAGGGCGAAATACGCGCACGCGCCGCACACCGCACCGGCAAGCGCAAAAAACCGGGTCTGGCCAATGGCAAATACGATGCCGAATTCGAACAGCGCGGCGGCGGTCACCAGCCAGAAAACCGCATCATAAGCCGCAGTCGCCGCCCGGCCGCACGCAAAATGCCGCCGCAGTGCGCGCAGCACGTCATATACAAAGCCAATGCCCACGCCCAGAAGCAGGCTCTGCAGCAGCAGGCGCACCTGCTCCTGATTGGTAAACACTTCCATGCCGCGTCACCCGCCGAACAGCCGCCCCAGCAACCCGCCGCGCGGCTGCACGCTGTCGTCATACTCGACAAGGCCTACCTCGCCTTCCACGATCAGTTCCCCCGCCTCAAGCTGCAGCCGTTCGACATGCAGCCCCTGCCCGCGCACCACCAGCATACCGCGCACGGTTTCCAGCAGCACCTGCTGTTCATCAAAGCTCTGTACATCGAGCACGCCCGAGATGGACAGTTTTTCCCTGCCCTCCAGTATGACCGTATGCGGCATTTCCCTGTTTCGTTCATCGGCTGCCATGCCAGTCCCTCCTTATCAAAAACACATCCCGCTCCCTTCATCCTATGGGGAGAGCGGCAGGGTTATGCCGCAAAAAAAGCATCCCGCCCCTGATGGGGCAGGATGCCGGTATTGGTTCAGAAATCTCGCAGCGCGCGTATCGCGGTTACCCGCACGCCCTTCAGCCGAGCTGGGCCAGCGCCTGATCCAGATCCGCGATGATGTCCTCGACGTTCTCGAGACCGACCGACAGACGCACCAGGCCCGGCTCAATGCCCGCCGCAACAAGCTGTTCATCGGTCAGCTGGCGATGGGTCTCGGAAGCCGGATGCAGCACGCAGGTACGGATGTCCGCAACGTGCACTTCGTTGCAGGCGAGCTTCAGGCTGTCCATGAACTTCATGGCAGGCTCACGGCCACCCTTGATGTCAATCGACATGACGCCCGAGGTGCCAAGCGGCAGGTACTTCTGCGCGCGCTCATAGTGCTCATTGCCCGGAAGGGCAGGATAACGCACGGAGGCGATCTTGTCCGACGCCTGCAGGTGCTTGGCCACGGTCAGCGCATTCTCACAGTACTGCTTCATGCGCACCGGCAGGGTCTCCAGGCCGAGGTTGAGCAGGAACGCGGAATGCGCCGCCGGGTAGCAGCCGAAATCGCGCATCAGCTGCATACGCGCCTTGATGATATAGGCCATGCTGCCGAAGTCACGGGTGTAGACCACGCCGTGATAGCTCTCGTCCGGCTCGGTGAAATCCGGGAACTTGCCCGAGGCATTCCAGTCAAACTTACCGCTGTCCACGATGACGCCGCCGCCCTGTACGGCATGGCCGTCCATGTACTTTGTGGTGGAATGGATCACGATATCCGCACCAAATTCGATCGGACGGCACAGGATCGGGGTGGCAAAGGTATTGTCAATGATGAGCGGCAAACCGTTCTTGTGCGCGATGTTCGCCCACTTTTCGATGTCAAACACGGTCAGCGCAGGGTTTGCAAGCGTCTCACCAAACACCGCCTTGGTGTTGGGCTTGAAGAGCTTCTGGATTTCTTCTTCGTCCGCTTCCGCATCCGCCCAGATGCACTCAATGCCCAGCTTTTTGAGCGTCACGCCGAACAGGTTGATCGTGCCGCCGTAGATCGTGGAGGCCGCGATAAAGCTGTCGCCCGCCGAGCACAGATTGAGGATGGACATCATGGAGGCTGCCTGCCCCGAGCTGGTCAGCATCGCGCCCACGCCGCCCTCGAGCGCGGCAATCTTCTTTTCGACCGCGTCGCAGGTCGGGTTGGCAAAGCGCGAGTACATAAACTCGGTCGGCATATCGAACAGGCCGGCGATATGCGCGGTCGAGTCGAAGCGGTAGGTGGTGGACTGGACGATGGGCATCACGCCCGGGCCGCCGTTTTCGGGTTTGTAACCCTCATGCAGGCATTGGGTTTCAATTTTCATTATAATAAACTCCTTTACAAGGGAATTGTTGACACGAAATTATTTTACCACGCACAGCATAGCAGGTCAAGGCAAGTATTCCCACTCCTTAAGTGGGAATATGAAATCCGCTGCCTGCGCAGGCGCACCGTTTCCCCTACGGCTGAGGAGGGGCAGGATTATTGGTCCGTTCCAGGATATAGTCTGTACTTGTATGATAGAATTCGGCTATCCGGCAAAGTGTTTCCAAGGACATATCCCGAAAACCACGTTCGTAGCCGCTGTATGTTGTCTGTGCAATGCCAAGCTTTTCGGCCAGTTCGGTTTGGCTCAGCTCTGCATCTTCGCGCAGATCACGCAATCTGGATAAAAACATAAAATCACCACCATAGCTATTATAGTTTAATTCGAAATGAGCTATTGCATTTTAATTCAAAACGAATTAAAATATAGATCAGTGAGGTGATGAAAATGATTCCTTATTTTTACCGGGAACTGCAAACCGCAGCGGAACGGCTGTCGCCCCAGACAGATGGTCCGGAATTCGAAAAACTCAGCCGCATGGCGGACGAGCTGGACGAACTCCTGCCGCCCGTTCTGCGCCGCCGCTTCCGCCGCCTGTGCGACCAGTCCAATGCGGCAGCGGCAGAACACGGTGAGGATTGCTTCCGGCTCGGCGTGCAGTGCGGTCTGCTGCTGATGGCGGACGCCTTCCGGCTCGGCAGAGAGTGACCGCCGCAAAGGATTTGACGTGGACTTTGCCCGCCTGCTTTGCTATAATAATGGCATATCAAAATCCACGGAGGAATACGGTTATGACCGATGAAAAAATCGCGCGCATCAACGAACTTGCGAAAAAAGCCAAGGCTGAGGGGCTGACCGAAGCGGAACAGGCCGAGCAGAAGGCGCTGCGCGCGGAATATATCGCAGGCTTCCGCGCGAGCCTGAAATCCCAGCTGGACAACACGGTTGTCCTCAACCCGGACGGCACCTCGTACCGCCTGCGCCAGAAAAAGGGCGGCCACTGATGCGCCTGCCCGAGCACGCCGCGCGCGCCATCGCGCGGCTGGAGGCGGCGGGGTTTGAAGCCTGGGCGGTCGGCGGATGCGTACGCGACAGCCTGCGCGGCGCCGCGCCGCACGACTGGGATTTGTGCACCGCCGCACGCCCCGAACAAATGCAGGCGGTCTTTGCGGGCGAGCGGGTGCTCGAAACCGGCCTGAAACACGGCACCTTGACCCTGCTGACCGACGGCGGCCCGCTCGAGATCACAACCTTCCGCACAGACGGCGGCTATTCGGACGGCCGTCACCCGGACGGAGTGCGCTTTGTCGGCAATATTGCGGATGATCTTGCGCGGCGGGATTTCACCGTCGGTGCGATGGCCTGGCACCCGGAAC
>USSI01000194.1 GCA_900557315.1 uncultured Butyricicoccus sp.
GCTGCGCCGCCGGCGCTGCGGCGGCTGCGGGATGCGCTGTGTCTCCTGATTGACGTTGTTGTCCATATTATCCATTGTTCCACCTCTTATACTTTTCGGTTTCCGGTTAAGCAAGCCAGTCCAGTATGAGCTTTGCCGCAAAGGCCAGCACAAACGCCGCCACGCCGGGATTGCGTATGAGCAGCCAAAGGTCATACAGCCCCGCGCTTTTTTCGAAATGCGGGATCATGTCCTTGGCCAGCATGGTTTCCAGCGACCGCAGCGACAAATACAAGAACAGAAGCAGCGCAAGCCCGTTGAGCGCCGCAAAACTGTTCCAGATGCCGAACGCGGCATAGGTGTCCGTAATCCATAAAACGAACATGTAATACAGGTTATTGACCGCGTGCGCCAGCACCGCAGGCCACACGCTGTCGATACATATGTCAGGTAAGCATATGCGATGCCCGCCAGCAGCGGGCCGGCGAAATTCATCAAGCTGCCGTGCAGCATGGCAAAGGCCAGGCCGCTGAACACCAGGCAGGCCGCCGTGCCCACACTGCCCTCGTGCACGGTCATGAGCGCACCACGCAGATACAGTTCCTCGACCACCGCAGACAGCACCACGATAATCAGCAGCCGTGCGGCAAAGCCCAGCCCGGTCTGCGGTGCATGGAGTGCGGTCGCGGAAAGGTCAGCGCCCGCCATGCCCGCAAGCTGATAAATCAGCAGGTTAAGGAACAGCGACAGCACCGCCACCGTCAGCCCCACCTTGACCGTCAGCCCGATCGCCCCTTTCGGCAGACGCCTGCGTTTGAGCCTTTTGCGGAGCGCCTTCTGGTCGCGCATGGAAAAGACCACGAGCCCGAACGGCAGGGCGAACGACAACAGCTCCGCCAGCGCAAGCAGCGGTGCGCCGCCGCCCAGGCGCGCTGCCAACGCGCCTGTGCCTGTCAGCAGGCAGAAGCACAGGAATAGAGAAAGGCCGGGCAGCAGCGAAATTTTACTATTTTTCATCCGTGCGCAGCACCTGCCTTTCCGTGATAATCCAGTTGCACCGCTGATCGAACGGCTCATACGGCAGACGTTCGACCAGCCGCCCCGCGGCGCAGAGCGCCATGCAGGGCGCGCCCGTCCGGGCAAGGAAACGGTCGTAGTATCCGCCGCCGTAACCCAGGCGATACCCCAGCCGGTCACAGGCGAGCGCCGGGGCTATCACAAGGTCAATCTGCGTGGGAGCAATCTCCTCCGCCGCTTCGTCCGGCTCCAGAATGCCGTATGCCCCGATTTCCGCTGCGCGGCACGCGCTGGCGGCGGGCAAAACCGTCTGTGTGCCGCTGTGCGGTGCGTGCGGCGAAATGACCGCACGCCGTATCCGGTCGCTGGATGAACTGCACGCCGCCAGCGCGTGCCGCAGGATCGCATGGGTATCAATTTCCTGCGGCGTGGAAACATAACAGAAAACACGCGCCGCCCGCTGATACAGCCCGTTTCCCAGCACCTGTCCGGTGATCTGCCGGTCAATATCCCGCTTTGCTTCCGCGTCCTGCGCCGCGCGTCCTTCAAGCATCCGGCGGCGCAGGTGCTGCTTATCTTCTGACATTATGCACAACTTCGGCTGCAATCCGGCGCGCCTTTTCCTCACCGCACAGCGCAGAAACCAGCGCACAGCCGAAGTCCAGCGCGCCGCCCACGCCGCAGGCCGTGATAATGCGGCCATCCACAACGCAGGTGCGTTCAAGCGGGGTGGCGCCCGTCATACCGCTCTCCATGCCCGGATAGCAGGTCGCCTTGCGGCCTTTGAGCAGGCCCATGCCGCCCAAAATCACCGACGGCGCAGCGCAGATTGCGGCGACATACTTGCCCTCGTCATAGCACTTGCGGACTGCGTTTGTCACGCGGGTATCCGCATACAGGTTGGTTGTGCCCGGCATACCGCCCGGCAGGACAATCATATCCGCCTTGTCCCAGTCCGCCTCGTCCATCGGCAGGTCGGTTTCAATGCCAATGCCATGCGAGCCATGTACGACCGCACCGGTCACCCCGACCAGTTTGGCCTCCACGCCCGCGCGGCGCAGCAGGTCAAGCGGCGTGAGCGCTTCCACTTCTTCGAAGCCTTCCGCCAGCAATACGTATACCATATTTGTCACACCTTTCAGTTGTACATCAGATTCATATATCCGAAAGGCACCTCGTGCCCCTCATGCCATTTGATACAGCCCAGCGCCGTCTCCTGTCCGGTGGATACAACCGTGAGGTTGTCCCGTCCCAGTGCATGCAGCAGTCCCTGCGCCTGTTCCGGCGACATGCCGAGCGCCTCCTGCGCGTTGTCTTCCCAGCAGAAGGCGTAAGCCGTCAGCCGCTCCCCATCAAACCAGCCATACGCGCCTTTTGCAAGCGCATCGAACAGTTTGAGCTGGGCCTGCCAGTATGCCCGGTCGCGCGCAATACGGCATACGCCCGCATGTGCGTCGTACAGCGCCGCCATCTGCGGGATATCAGCCTGTGTCAGCCGCCGCGGTGGGATGCCGTTGCCCTCCTGGGTGATCTCCTGCTTTTCGATATAGAAAAACGGTTGATATCCAAACGGTTTATAAAAATCAAACAGCCAGGCCTCCGCCGGGATCAGCGCCGAAGCCGCGCGCCCCGCCGCGCGGTCAAGCGCAAAGGAACGCTCGAGCAGGCGCGCCATATGCCCCTTCCGGCGATGTGCCGGGTCGGTGCACGCGCCGTAGATATAGGTGATTTCGCACGTTTTTCCTTCCGCCGCCAGCCGGTACGGCAGCATCTGCACCATGGCGCACAGCGCGTCCCCTTCTACCGACAGCAGGGTGTTCGACCAGTCAAAATGATGGTCAAAAAAATAGTCGTTGAATCCGCTCTCGTCCGGGAAGCACACTTCCCACAGGCGGCGGATTGCCGCCGCGTCCTGCGGCCCGGCAAACCGGATCATGCGCCCTGCCCTCTGGGCACGGCCGCGTATTTTACGCCGCGCATGACCGGATAATAGGACTTTTTCGCCTTGCGAAGCCCCTCGAGGCCGAGATCCTCTTCCCTGTTGACGTATTCCACGTCGCCGCAGTTCCGCTGCACGAACTGCTGGTTAATCATCTGATAGGCGCCGGCAATGGTGTGGTCCGCTTTTTCAATCTGCACCACATACATATCGTCCGTGGCCTTGCAGCCGAACGTGAATGCGATCACCTCGCCGTCCAGCCGCAGCAGGCCGCCGCGCAGGTTCAATGCGTCAAAATTATGCAGCGCCTGTACGATGGCACAGGTCTCGCCCTGAAAATCACGGTTCTGCGAGCAGCCGTTCTGGTTGCACCAGCGGATATGATAGCCGAACGCATCCTTGATGTTGTCTTTCGTCATATCCTCATAGCTCCAGCGGCCTTCATACGCCGCCTGGAAGCGGTTGACCAGATTACGCTTGCTCTGCAGCTTTTTGCCCGACAGCGTGCGCAGCTTTTCCGACAGGTAGATATAGTCGTCGCCGTCTTCGCTGTCATGGATAAACTCGAATTTGCCCGGGCGCGATGCCTCGATGCGTTCGATCATCGGTTCTGCGACCGAAACAAGCGTCAGCGGGATGCCGCGCGCGGCTGCATCCTGCTCCAGCGCGTCCAGTGCCGCGCCGAGATCACCCTCGCCGACCGGGGCAAGGTAGCAGTCATGCCCGCCGCCCAGCGGGGACATCTTGACGAGCAGAAAGCCGTCCATAAAGCATATCTGTGTGTTATAATGCGTGCGCCACATATACAGGTCAACAAAGCAATGCTCACACAGATGATAATTGTAATGCGAAGCGCAGGCTTCCACCGCCTGCTTGTCCTCCATAGAGATTTCGCGAAATGCTAACATAAAATAATCCTTTTCCTCA